>JARIDJ010000099.1 GCA_029267175.1 Psychrobacter sp.
ATATCTTTGCAGTAGCATAAGCAGAATGTCCTTGCTGGTAATAAGCGATCACTCTTAATTTAAAGTCTATGTCGTATTTCATAAAATAACCCCCAAAAGTTGTGTCCAACTTATGGGGGTCAGTTCAGAATTAGGCGCTTTTATTTTATACCAAACTTAGTCAAAGACCATACGCTTAAAAATCGATCTCAAAAGCGCTTTCAATAGCATCATCTAAGCGCTCTACAGCGATGACATTGATACCTTGAAACTGCGGGGAATTGGCCGCTGGTGCATTAGACTTAGGAATAATAGCATGCTTAAACCCATGCTTCATCGCCTCTTTTAGCCGCTCTTGGCCATTGGGTACAGGACGAATCTCACCTGATAGACCAACTTCCCCAAATACCGCTAATGATGATGGCAGAGGCTTCTCCTTTATACTCGAAGCACAAGCTAATAGCACTGCCAAATCAGAGCCGGTCTCAATAACCTTTACCCCGCCTACGACGTTGACATAGACATCTTGACCACTCGTGTGAATACCGCCGTGACGGTGCATTACCGCCAATAACATAGACATTCGCTGAAAATCAAGACCAAGCGCCATACGTCTTGGCTGCCCTTGCGAATCATCTACTAAGGCTTGCACCTCAACTAGCAAGGGTCTAGTGCCCTCACGACTGACCATCACCACTGATCCTGCTACAGGCTTATCATAACGGCTTAAAAATATCGCTGAGGGGTTTGCGACTTCTTTGAGCCCCATATCGGTCATACCAAAAATACCTAGCTCATTGACCGCGCCAAAACGGTTCTTGACGGCGCGAATCATCCGAAATCTTGAGTCGGATTGCCCCTCAAAGTATAGTACGGTATCAACCATGTGCTCAAGTACTCGCGGCCCTGCTAGCGTCCCCTCTTTGGTGACGTGACCGACCAAAAATAATGCGGTACCTGTTTGCTTGGCATAACGAGTTAAAATAGCTGCTGACTCTCGGATTTGACTGACGCCGCCTGGCGCAGAATTAATAGCGTCAGTATAAATGGTTTGAATAGAGTCAATAATAGCGATAGCAGGCTGCTCTTGAGTTAGCGCGGCACAGATAGTCTCGACATTGGTCTCTGCTAACACTCGCAGCCTATCAGCGGGCAAATCCAAACGTTTGGCGCGCATGGCTACTTGCGCAAGCGACTCCTCGCCAGTCACGTAGAGCGCGCTACCGGCTAACGAGTCAGCCTTTGCCATGTTAGTGGCAGTTTGCAGTAAAATAGTCGATTTACCGATACCCGGATCACCGCCAATCAGCACTACTGAGCCGGCTACCAGGCCGCCGCCGAGTACTCTATCAAACTCACCAATACCCGTAGGTAAACGGGTGTCTAACGTCACGCTCACCGCGTTAAGCGGCATTACCGCACTGTGAGTCCCTGAATAGTTGCCAGCTGGCGCGCCTGTACTACGCGGCGTAGCGCGACTAGATACTGATTTGGCTGAGCTTTTATTATGGTGCGGCATACTGACATTAGGCGCCTCGACTAAACTATTCCATTCACCACAATCGGTACATTGCCCAGCCCATTTACCAAAATGAGCGCCGCAATGTTGGCAGACATAGCTGCTTTTATTTTTTGCCATAGTGTATAAACCTTATTCGATAATGAATCGTAAACGTTAAAAGGCGATAAGCTAAAAGGTTTGAGAGATTAGTAAAATAGGATTTAAAACACAGCAGTGATTACTGCTTGTAGAGAAATGAGGGATCGCTAATAAAAGCTATAAAAACAGTAGAAGATGATAGAACTTACTAAAGATAAATGCTGTTGAGCCATAACAATTAAAAAGCTTTATGCCATGATGATATAGCAACTAAAAAGCCTTATAAGCCTAAAAGATAAAATGCATTTGATAGGGTAAGTTATTTAAACCCTCACCCCATCAAATTTTTACTAAAAATATTTATACCTGAAAGTCTTTACCCAAGTAGACGGATTTGACCAATTCATTGCTTAACACCTCTTGCGCGCTGCCTTCAGCGATAATAGCGCCCTCTGAGACGATATAAGCTTTTTCGCAAATGGCAAGCGTATCACGAACGTTATGATCAGTGATAAGCACCCCGATACCGCGATTCTTCAACGTTAAGATAACCTCTTTGATATCACCTACTGATATAGGATCAACACCAGCGAAAGGCTCATCTAATAAAATAAATTTTGGATCAGCAGCCAAAGCTCTTGCTATCTCACAACGCCGACGCTCACCGCCCGAAACGCTCATACCCAAAGACTTACGCACATGTTCTAGATGGAACTCGCCAATTAGTTTTTCAAGCTCTTGTTGCTGCTCATTGGCTGATAATTCACGGCGCGTCTGTAAAATAGCAAGGATATTATCCTCAATAGAGAGCTTGCGAAAGATAGAGGCTTCTTGCGGCAGATAACCTATACCTGCCCGAGCGCGCTCATGCATGGCATATTTGGATAAGTCCACTTTACCTAAGGTCACGCGGCCCTTATCCATATTGACTAGGCCTACAACCATATAAAAGCTAGTGGTCTTGCCAGCGCCATTAGGCCCTAATAATCCGACCACTTGGCCTTGCTCAACAGAGAACGAGACATCTTTGACTACCCAACGTTTGCCGTAGCGCTTGCCTAGATTTTGCATCACTAAGCGCGGCATCACTGTTTGTGTCGCAGCAGTATCGCGATTAGCTAAAGGATTGGCTTCACTATTCTCTGTCATAACTTACTCATATTCTATTAGCACCTTATAAATGAATGACTGTTTGTACAAAGCCTTTGTACAATACCTTTATAAAAGTGCTATTTATCACGATGGTTATTTATAGGATTTACTATCTAGCTAAAAATAGCACTTATCAAGTCAATATCTACTGCTAAGCTATTTAGCGTATGCCGCTTTGATTGGTATTACTATTGGGCGGGAAGATTAATTCTACGCGCTGATTGCCGCCTGCCGTCGCTTCAACATCGCCCGCTTTGAGACTATAGCGGATGACGTTACCGGCGAAACTAGCGCCGTTTTGAGTTAACTTAGCATTACCGGTCAAAGTCATGATACCAGTCACCGCATTATAATCAATCCTATTGGCTTGGCCTTTTGCTAAGCCTTTATCAGCGGTCACTACTTGCTGCATAGTAGCCGGACGACCCGTAGCCACTGCCGAATTAATACTACGCTGCTGTGATAGATTGACAGTGATATTATCCGCGGTCAATTTTAGTGTGCCCTGCGTAATCACTACCGTTCCTGAATAGCTAGTAACACCTGTGCTCTCGCTATAAGTCGCTCTATCGGCTAACAGCTTGATAGGCTGGTTGGCATCAGAAGGCAGCGCGTGACTATAGATGGGTAGGGCTAGCAGCATAACTACCGGCAATGAGCGCAAATGAGCTACTGACAAACGCTTCTTTAACAGATGAAGGGGAGGTAAAAAGGATGATTTCATGACTGTTTACTCTTATTATGAAGAATATCAAATAAATGGTTTAAAAGGTTGAGGCGCTTAGTTTATATAACCAGTACGTCCTTGGGCTCTAAAAGGCGATACTGTTTATGAATTATTGAAACCGTTCCACTAAAACAATGCTTTGTCTTGACGCTCAGCTGGAGTGAACATTACCGCCACTTGTCCAAACTCATATTCGCCCGTCTCCAAATCAGCTTTCATAGTCGCCGCCTCAAAACGATTACTGCCTTGCACCACTTGTACTGGCTGCTCGCTATAAACCTGTCGTGATTTTGTATTACCTTTGAGCGCCTCGCCAGTCACCGTTATGGGCGCTATCTTCTCGCCACTTTGCGTAGTCTTTGCCTGATCTTCACTCGCCAAGCTAAAACCGCCGTAGAGATGCAAGTCGCCGGTTTCTTGATTGAGTGTGGCTGTCCCAGAGGTTATACGATACAGCTGCTCGGCGGAGGGCTGCCAATTCATGGTAATACCGGACATCACGTCTTGATTGGTATTAGGATCATGACTCAGCGACTCAGCGTTGAGCTCATATTCGGTTTCGCCTTGCTCATTAGTCTGTACCGCTTGAATATCGGTAGCTTCATAATCCACTTCTGTGGGAGCTATGCTAACGGGCGGCGCGATTTCGCCTTGCTGTTTAAAGAACCAACCGGCAATTGCAGCAATAATTAAGGCTAAGATGATTAAAACGCGAGTATTCACGATAGTTTATCCTGCGGCTGAAACGAGCTTTTTTGAGCGGTGCTACTCTCTAAAATATACTGAGCAATATAGTCTTCGTAGTGTCCATGGCCTTTTAAAATAAGATCACAAATCTCCCGAACCGCTCCATAGCCGCCAGCGCGAGTGGTCACCATATCACTGCGATTGATAACCTCAGCGTGAGCATTAGGAACCGTAGCCGCAAAACCTACCGTTTGCATAGCTTTTATATCCGGCAGATCATCGCCCATATAAGCACAATCTGCAGTAGTAATATTAAGATCTTTGTCAATTAGACTCATCAGCTCTTCTAAAGCTACCAACTTATCATCACGACCTTGTACCACATAGTCAATACCAATCTCCTTGGCGCGCTTGTCTACCATTGGACTACTACGACCTGTGATAATCGCAGTCAGAATGCCAAAACGCGATAAAGACTTGATACCTACGCCATCTTGAACCGAAAAAGCTTTGGTCTCGATGCCATTGGCATCATAAATAATCTGACCATTTGATAAAATACCATCGACATCTAATACTAGCATTTTGACTTGACCGGCTTTTTTGATTAGATCTTGCATAGGCGACCTCTTATTATAATGATGTCTGTTTATATATAGAGCTTTTATGGTTTATGACTTAGAGAAGCTGAGCTGCTATTTTACCCCAGCTTGCAGCAAATCATGCACGGTAATAACAGCCTCTAAATGACTTTGCTTATCCATCACCAATAGCTGGCTAATAGAGTTTTCATTCATAACGCTCAAAGCATCTGATGCTCGCATAGTTTTACTAACTCGGCGCGGCGCAGTCGTCATTATCTCGCGCATCGGTGTTGCCAGATCGATGCCTTTCTCAAGCCCTCGGCGTAAGTCGCCATCGGTAAATATACCTACTACTCTATCTTCATCATCAACCACGACAGTCATCCCTAAACGGCCATTGGTCATAGTAAATAGCGCTTCATGCAAAGAAGTTTGCTGCTTAACGACTGGCAAATTCTCATTATTGGTATGCATCAAGTCTTCTACTCGAGTCAATAACTGTCGTCCAAGCGCGCCTGCTGGATGCGATAAAGCAAAATCCTCTGAGGTAAAGTTACGCGCATGTACTAATACTACCGCCAAGGCATCGCCTAAAGCTAACGTAGCAGTAGTGCTGGATGTCGGCGCTAAATTGAGCGGGCAAGCCTCCTGCGACTGACCTAAGGTCAATACTATATCAGCGGCGCGCGGTAACATGCCACGCTTATCACGACTAATACTAATAAGGGGTATGCCTAGACGCTTGATCACAGGTATCAAGGTCTTAATCTCATCAGACTCGCCTGAGTTTGAAATAGCTAACAATACATCACCAGGCACCAGCATGCCTAGATCGCCGTGACCGGCCTCGCCTGGATGCATAAAAAAAGCAGGCGTACCAGTCGAGGCAAAAGTAGCCGCTATCTTTCGACCAATGAGTCCTGATTTGCCCATACCTGTCACCACTAGACGACCTTGACAGGCCAAAATAATGTCACAGGCTTGCGCAAAACGATCGTCTATTTGTTCAGTTAGCAAAGCAAGTGCCGCTTTTTCAGTATTGATGGCCTCAATAGCAGTCGTAATAAACTGCTCATGAGTAAGATGACTTTTACCGCTATTCATATATCGCTCAGTATTTATTATTTTTTGATAAGTATTATTTAATAGAAATTATTTAATAAGTGTTATTTGTTAAGTATGATTTGATAAGCTATTTTACTATATTCTGGTGGTTATTAGTAATAATGCTATCTAGAGCTCAAAGATGAGCGCTACACAAAAAAGACCCACTATATCAGCAGGTCTTTCTTAGTAATAACGTCAATATGAACGAGAGAATAAACACGCTACTTGATAGTTTTAATAAAAATTACTCGTTATCACTGCTATCATCAAACTCGTCTTTGGGCTGATCACTAAAGCCTGTATTTTGACTTGGGCTTTCAAAACCGCGATCTTGACTAAAGCCTGCACGCTCTTGGTTTTGTCCAAAACCGCTTCGTTCTGATACTTGACCTAAACCACCGCGCTCAAAGCCGCGATCTTGACCAAAGCCACTACGATTAAACCCGCTTCGATTAGAAGGAAAACCGCGTTCTTCAAAACTGCTAGTATTAGCGCTAGGATTACTACCGCGCTCAAAGCCACTACCCTGATAGCCACCAGTTACGCCCGAAGTCTGTGAGCTGCTAGTAGCTGTCGTACTGCTGCGAGGATTACGGGCAGGCACTACCGTTGAGATAGCATGCTTATAGACCATTTGGCTGACGGTGTTTTTTAGTAGCACCACATACTGATCAAAAGACTCGATTTGACCTTGAAGCTTGATACCATTTACCAAAAAAATAGAAACAGGGATACGATCTTTACGCAGTGAATTCAAAAACGGATCTTGTAAAGTTTGTCCTTTTGACATAAAAATTCTCCTAATAGTTATTATTTTATTTTAAGTGTTATTTATTAATACGATACTTTTAATACCAATACCAAGTAATACTAATACCAAAGCTAAATACCCATATCGCTAAGAAATAGCAATCTTTAAAGCTACATTATACTAGTGCTACGCTTCACCTTAACGCAAATTATATTTTATTATTAGTTATTTAAGTAACTGCTTGTTTCTACAGCTATTATCTATAAAACTCCATAACTGATAATCATCAAATATTCATAAAAGCGTCAGTATAATTTACTATAAATTAGCTTGGCGCTACCTGTTGTTTAGTCACTGTTTAATCCCCTCACTACAAGCTAGGTATAAATTATAACAGCTTAGCGTTTGGCTGTTTGTCGCTTATCGTCATTGTAAGATAAATAAATGTAATAATTCACAATAGCGCTAAACCCTAATAGTATTAAGTTACAACAAATACTCTCTGACTTGCTCAATAGATGTAAACGATTTTGTCACTAATTTTGTGGCTATGTCAGTGGGTATATTGGTATGGCTAGTACTATCTGCTGCTATAGTGTCAGTCGCTTGACAGGTCTCAAATGACGCAGCCTTTGATAATTTACGCAGCCAAGTATATTGGCGCTTAGCCAATTGCCTAGTAGCATATAATGCCTTATTTTGCATGGCTTCACAAGCAAGCGCTTGCTGTTGTTGTTGAGCTTTGCTATCGGTTTTTATGACATTGAGGGCTAACTCGCTATCATCAGCTTTTGATATCCTGTTCTGCTCGTCATCATTATTAGCAAAGGCGCTACTAGTAAAGGCGCTATAAAAGTGCTCTTTATCTAAATGAGGCTGCTCAAATATCGGATGCTGGGTTCGAACTAGATACTCTAATACTTGGCGATAGCCCACGCAGCGCATTGAAGGCATATTTGGCGTCAACGCATAACGCTCAAGTAGACCGATTACCTCAGCGACTAAACCCTCATTCCACATAATATCTAAACGTTGGGCGATACGCTTATGCAGCCAAGGACGATCCGGTAATACCAATAATACCTGCCATCGCTGATTAGGATTATGAGCTAATGCTTGTTTAGGCTGACGCTGCCACTCACTAATTGGGATATGAGTTTGTAGATACACTTCAACAGCTCGGGTAATGCGCTGAGTATCGGCAGGCTTTAGCCTTTTATAACTAACAGCATCAACTTTTGCTAGATAATCATATAAAGCCTCGATACCTTCTAGCTGTCGCCACTGCTCCACTTGCGCGCGCACGCTCTCATCGCTATCAGGTACTGGTGATAAGCCTTCAATAAGCGCCATGTAGTACATCATCGTGCCCCCTACCAATAAGGGGATTTTACCTTTTTTATGGCAAGCTTCAATGAGGTGCTTAACGTCACTGACAAATTCGGCCACGCTATAGCTCTCGGTGGGGTCAATAATATCGACTAAATGATGGGGATAACGCCTCAATTCAGCGGCAGTCGGTTTGGCAGTACCGATATTCATATCACGATAAATCAATGCCGAATCGACTGAGATTAGCTCATAACGACCACTATCGTATAGCTCATAAGCTAGCGCAGTCTTGCCGCTAGCAGTTGGTGCCATCAGGCACACCACACTATTGGCTGGCAAAGAATCAGTGGCATCTAACATATTTTTACCTATCAAACAAAGTGGTTATAGCTGAAATGAAAGAGGCTAAGGCTTAGCGGATAATAACATTAAAGGGATTAACTGCTGGCTATCGATACAGGTAATGGCTTTATGGTTAAATATCTGTGTCATATCGGTAGCAAAGGCTTGCAAGTCTGGCAGTGACATTTGCATGGCGTAATGGCTTATCTGTTGATTAATCTGCTGTTTTATATGCTGATCTAATGGCTCATTAACATTCAAATCTTTATCGATATTACTAGACGGATTATCATTATTAAAAGCAAATATAGAGTTAAAACTATGCTGCCAAGCGCTCTGTTCAATCACCGTTAGCTGTCCTTGATTATAAAATAATAACCACGGCGGCGAATAAGGTAGCGAGTCTAGTTGATTATCTGCTATCGATAAAGCGCTCATCGATAAGTCAGTGATAACTTCTAAGCAATAAGGTAAAGTACTAAGCATAGCAAGCTTTACAGGGTTATTTATTGAGCCAATATCGATCTGCTCGTAACTTTTATCCATACCTTTTTGAGTCAAGTTTTTATCGGCAAAACTGTTATTTTCCAAGCTTTTTTCTTTATAAGCATTATTATCATCAAAAGTCGGCGGATAAGATGATGTCTGCTGTGAGCACTGATAAGGTTGCTTTGTAGAATGCAGCTGATGATTTTTCGTCGAAATATACTGTTTGGCGCTATGGGCTACGCTTTCATTGCCATCGCTACTAGTATGGTTTGCGTTGTTTGTATTGTCTAAAGGGTCATCTGATAAGTATTCATTAAACAAAGTCGCCTTAGGACTATTAACAACCACAGTTTTAAGCTTTTTAGCAATAACGTGACTTAGGTGCGCTAACACATTATTTAAAGGACTAATTTTGATACGCTGCTTGCTAGGATGTACGTTGACGTTTAGCCAATGACTAGGTAGCTCAAAGTACAAAGCATAACCCATAGCAGCAAGTCCAGCACTCGTGGCTAATTGTCTTAACTGATTACTGATGATAGGCTCTTTGATCAATCGGCCGTTGACATAAAGCAGCTTTGGTAGCTGCTTCGATACTTGTGCTGTCGGCCATAACCAACCGCTAATACTCGCCTGCTGAGTCTCAATGAGCTGTGGCTGATGTCCTGTGGTCGCGCTTGTAGCCTGAGTCAACAGGGTTGTTAAATCTACCCAAACTGCTAACGCCTCCTCAGCGAGCGCCAAATCTAAGGCTTGCTCAAGTCGGGAAATAGGCAGATAACGATTGTTATTAGCAGTGGCATTGGCAAAGCTTGTATTATCATTTGCCTTTATATTTGCCGATAAGCTCAAGCGTTTTTTATTATCATGATATAGCGTCAATGTCACATCGGCACGGGCCAAAGCCACCTCCCGCACTATCGTCTCGATATGAGCAAACTCAGTAGCGATGGACTTTAGGTTACCGCGCCGAGCTGGCACATTGAAATATAAATCCTTAATCGTCACCGTGGTACCGCGGCTATGCACTACCGGCATGAGTTTGGGCTCTTCTGCTAGCACTCCTGCAACTTGTAATTGCCGTCCTATGCCACTGTCATCGTAGCTACTCGCCAATGTTAAGCGCGAAACAGCAGCCGTCGCCGCAAGCGCTTCACCGCGAAATCCCAACGTACTGATACCATGCAAATTAGCGACATCAGCAATTTTACTAGTGGCATGACGAGTGATGGCCATCACCATATCGTCAGGATGTATGCCAACGCCATTATCTATCACTTGAATCATACCCATACCGCCTTGGGTGATATGCACCTCAATATCCGTGGCATTGGCATCGATAGCGTTCTCAAGCAATTCTTTAACCACGGCAGCTGGACGCGTCACTACCTCACCGGCGGCTAATTGGTTAATGAGTAGCGGTGATAGCTTTTTTATACGGCTATGCACCGTATTTTCAGCTTTAGTCAAATCATTGGGCATTAAAACATCTGGCATTATAAAATCAAATTCTCAGGGTTGCTAAATTCAAGTTTTGCGCTTGACCTATTTTTGACAAACGTAGCTCTACTTGCCGAGCGCCATTATCAGCCTCAACTATGTCAATGAACAAAGTGGGCGGCGGCAAAAACTCATCAGCGCGGCTAGCCCATTCGATAATAATTAAAGCATCTGGCTCATCAAGATACTCATCAAAGCCAATAAACGATAGCTCTTCTGGATCTTGCAATCGATACAGATCAGCGTGATAAACAGGCTTTACTAAGCCATCACTTTGCTTAAGCTGATAAGGCTCAACCAAGGTATAAGTCGGACTTTTCACCGCCCCTTTATGACCTAACGCTTGTAGCCAATAACGCGTTAAGGTGGTCTTGCCAGCGCCTAAGTCCCCCGACAGCCAGACACTGCCTTTAATAGGCAATTTCGCTAGTTGCTGTGCCAATGTTTGGGTATCAGCTTCTGAGGATAACCTTAAGGTTTGCAAACTTGTGGTATCGTTTAACTTAGTATTAGACATCTATTTGCACCTACTCCGTTACCTCTAAATGGATAAAACAATCATGTTATCGACTAAATAAATAGTTTGGTCGTTTATTATAGCAAATCGCTGTGCTGTCGTAAGCAAGCACTTATTAACGCTTACGTGCAATAGTGATAACACACTTAGTCTTTAATAGCTAAATACTTTGCTATCTGTATTACGCGCTTTGTTTTATCTAAATCCAACGTCTCACTTTTGCTAGATAAGCCTGATAATGCTTGCCAAACTTTTTTGCCATCATTCTCTCTTCTGGCTGAATTTGAAAGCGCGTAATATAAACTACAAAAAAGACTACGCATACAAAAGCTAGCAGATGGGATAAATAAAGCGCCCAACCTAACAATATAAGCACCAGTCCTAAATACATAGGATTACGGCCAGAATTATAGATGCCACTAGTGACTAAACTAGATACTTTTTCGAGCGCCTGCGGATTAGGAGTGGTCTGAGCCTCTCTAAACTGAATGACGCCCATAATGCCACTACTCACTCCTATGACAGCCAAACCAAGCGCTAACACTGCTGAGCCATTGAACGAAAACTTCAAAGCCGGAAGCACTTTGGCGATGCCATACATAGCAGCCGCTGTGACAACGACTTGCGCGACAGGCGGTACTTTTAGCTCTAAAGTGCTCATACAATGACCTTAATTATTTATAATAAAATATCTGTAGTCTTTATCTCACTAGTAGGCTTTAAACATATCAAGTAAGTTAATACAGAGACTATGATTGTAGCGTCAAAAGCGCTGCACTATATTAAATTTTGTACCATCTTAACTCATCATCACAGCCTACTTTTATGAGTCATCACCATACTTTTAAAAACGCTCATTGTATCCGCTGACCACTAACCCTACAATATGGGATTTTATCTATTACACATCGGACAAAATCGTTAAAGAAAGGCAGGCTATGAAGCAGATCTTGATGTTGTTATTCGTAGTATCAGGCGGTATGGCACTAGCAACAGAAGCGGCATTTTTAGGGCCGTTAGGTAAAGACATCGGCCGCTTATCAGCCTCTTTATCGATATTTTTGATCGGTGTTATTGTGTTTAGCCTTGCAATGATGATGCTAAAGATAATAGGCAGACGTAATTATCTTCTTACGCTACCAAAACAACCACGCTGGCTGCTAACAGGCGGTCTTGTTGGTTTCATTTATACCATTATATTGACGATTACTACGCCTTTAGTCGGTGTTGGTACCACTATGGTCGGTATTTTATGCGGGCAAATGACTGCAAGCCTTGCTATCGATCACTTTGGTTTATTGGGTAGTGAGCGCCGCGCTATTGATATCTATAGAGTTGGCGCGTTGGTGCTAATTTTGATAGCACTATGGCTGATTTACTAAGCCAATAATTAATATAACTTATAGGAAAATAAAAAAGTTACTATGCTATCAACTCTCGCATTTCCATTATTATTACTCGGTGGAATGGCAATCTCTGCACAGTCGGCGATCAATGGCACGTTAAGCATTCGTACTGATGTGGTGACTACTGCATGGCTAACCAACATGGTCGCTTCTATCATTTTGTTCTTATTAGTAATATTTTTTGAGCAACCGCAAACAGCGACGATGTTTAGTGTGCCGCCTTGGCAATTGGCAGGCGCACTATTTGGCAATTTTTCGATGGTGGCTATTGTCATTGCGGTACCGCGTATCGGAACAGCCGCAACTATCGTCGCTATCATCGCAGGACAAATTATAATGGGGCTATTGGTTGACAATTTTGGTTGGTTTGGGAATACGCAGATATTATTAGATTATAAACGTATAGTGGCTATTGCTTTACTTGCTGGCGCGCTTTATTTGATTTATTTGAGTAATGTTCGGCGTGTTAGAGATTGAGCGATGTTTCGAAGCTTTATTTATAGTTAGTTCAATTAAAGGTCAGAATTAGACTCTTCAAGCATCTCTTCCATTATCTTATCAAGCATATCATTAGTGAGTCCATATTTAGAGGCGGCTTCCATGAATAGTTTATTAACAATATTTTCTACAGCTGTGAGCTGCTCTCTAGCTTTGCTTAACTCTTCGACCATAATATTACGACCTTCTTCATTCATAAATTGCGTTGCACGCTCAGAGAAATAATCATGAGCAAGCCAATTTCTTAGTTCTTTTGCTTCTCTAAGGTCATGTTCTAATTTTTCACAAGGGATACCAAGCTGACGTAACCTTCCTAGCAGCTGTCCCATCGTTTTTGAACTTTGTTTTGAAAAAAACTCATTGTAATCTTCCGTCCACTTTTCTTTATTAGAAAAGCCTAGTACTGCTTTTGGAAAGTATTCAAGAAATATGATTAGTTGAATCATACCTTGCTCTAAACACTGCGCATGATACATCGCAAGTCCATAATAAGAATAAACATCTTTACACTGTTGCTCTACATTATTCATAAAACCTCTCTAATACTTGCTCATCATATCTATTTCAAAATTTACCAAGCATATTTATAAAACATAAGTTGGATGAAGTTCTCAACACCCAATGAGATGTCTCCTTTAATAGTGCATTATTGACTAGAATATTAGCGCTTAATTATTTTTTTTTCTTACCTTTAACAGTTTATCTCAATCTTTAACTTATTTTTCAGTAAGGCGGGTTACGCTTAAGCTAACCCACCCTACGCCAACCCAAAGACTTTTAACTTTTAACAGCTAACTATTATTCACATTATAGTTTGATTTATAACGCCTAAATTCGTCTGCTGCGATAAACCTCTCCTATCATCTTCAAGACTTCTTGATAAATAAGCCTTCCATAATCATCATGATCGATAGCTGCTAGCAAATGCTGCTCTTTTTCTATATTGGCCGCGCTCGCCTCTTTAACCACATACCACTCATAAACATCAGCACACAACTCAAAATGCACGCCTGAGAGTAAATATTTGCCTTTTCCAAAGTTACCACTCACCACCGCATTTTTGCCATCGCTATAAGTTGCTACAACCTTAAACTCCACATCT
>JARIDJ010000103.1 GCA_029267175.1 Psychrobacter sp.
ACAAGCGTTAGCAGAGCTCGAAAACGGTCACTATACCGAAAGCTCTTTAGATGAGATGCTGGAGCTAAAGCCACATGCGCAAAGTTAGACGAACACGTTCATTCGATAAGGATTTTAAAAAAGCAGAATTGTCAGAGGGGTTGATTGAAGTACTTTATTGTCTAGTGAAGAACAAGCCTTTGCCACCCAAGTATCGTGATCATGCGCTAACTGGCAACCTAAAGGGATTTCGTGATTGCCATGTGAAGCCAGACTTGGTACTGATCTATCGTATTGAAGAAAATGTCGTAGAGCTGGTTCGACTTAATAGCCATTCTGAAGTATTTCGCTGATATGTATGGTGATTCTTTAATAAGCTCGCGCACCTAAAAACTGTAAAAACTAAGCATAATCTTTCAACAAAGAACTACTACGATGATTATTTGCTACTTCCTAATCGGTGCGCAAAGCGTACCCTACCTGCCAAGAAAAAACATATGACGCAAAAAGACGCTAGCTTAAAAACTAAAGATCTAGAAGAAAACCTCCCTCACTCTACCCAATCGCTCAACTCCTTCGCACCGCGTCTTCTCGACTGGTTCGAAACCGACGGTCGCCATGATTTGCCTTGGCAGCAGCACCAAACCGACACGCCCAATCCTTATATCGTTTGGCTGTCTGAAGTTATGCTGCAACAAACGCAGGTCAAGACCGTGCTCCCTTACTTTGCCCGTTTCATGGAGTCTTTCCCAACGGTGCAGGATTTGGCCGCTGCTGACTGGGAGGTGATCGCTGAGCATTGGGCAGGTATGGGCTACTATGCACGCGCGCGTAATTTGCATAAAGGCGCGAAACAATTAGTAGAGATCATAAATCAGACTGGTAGCTTTCCGCAAACTCTAGCAGGTTGGGAGGCGATAGCAGGCGTAGGCCCTTCCACCGCTGGCGCGATTATGGCAATGGGTTTACACCAATACGGCGTCATCTGCGATGGCAATGTCAAACGCGTCCTGACGCGCTGGGCGGCTATCGATGGCGATATCACCAAATCTGCGACCACAAAAGAGCTATGGGAGTTAGCAATCCGTTTGACGCCAAAGGATAATTCAGGACTCTTCGCACAAGCGATGATGGATATGGGTGCGACGCTTTGTGTGCGTCGTAATCCGAGCTGTCAGTTATGTCCATTAAAAGCCGATTGTATCGCTCATGCCGAGGGGCGCGAGATGGACTATCCGGTTAAGGCAAAAAAGCAGCCCAAACCGAGTAAATTTAGCAATGCGCTTATCATCAAAAATGCTGAGGGTGAGACATTATGGCTGCAACGTCCGGATACTGGAATTTGGGGCGGTTTATGGAGTTTACCGTTGCAGTTTGTCGAAAAGGTTGAGGCTAATGACTTAACAAAACCCTCAGAATCTCAATCGCAGAAACTAGCAGTACGTAGCAATGACAAAGTATATGAAGCCGAATTTACCGTTGCTGAGCAAATTATTAATGAGTGGCTAGCAGAGAATAAACTGGTAGCGGAAGCCGTTAGCGACACTTTATTAGACGACGCCCCTATCAAGCACTCGCTAACGCATTTTCATTGGTATTTGCAGCCGCAGAAGTTGGTTATTGACGATGAAAAAATTGCCCAATTGGGTGAGAAACTTGCAGCAGCGGATATCGCTTTTAAATGGTTGGATAAACAAAAAGCGCGCGATAGTTTAGGACTGCCGCGCGCTATGATTAAGATTATTGAGGTTTAGGCCAAACTATTTACCAAAAACGCTGGGCTAAAGCCGCAGCCGACACGACTTCACCTATGTTTGTTATACCTTAAAATTAATTGGTATATTATCGGTTATTGCAAAAAATATTTTCTGCTAACAAGCTAAGTTATACCATAGGCTGGAGCTTTAGCCCAGCATCTTAAACTCAAGAAATTAGCGTCGAATATTTTAATATTTTAGAATCCACACTACTAGCCCACAACGACTTATATTAAGTCAATAGCTAGTAACTAAAGCACATTTTACAAAGCTATTTTAGATTAAGACTTCGGTACTCTGAGACGCATCAGGCCCTCTTGTTGTACGGTGGCCACTAGATTACCATCTTGCCAGAACTGCCCGTGATTGAGGCCTTTTGAGCTTGAGGTGGTATCACTCCACATATCATAGAGTAGCCAATCATTGAGATCGAACGGACGATGAAAATGCATTGAGTGATCGATACTCGCCGCTTGCAAACCGCTAGTCATAAAGCTGATACCATGCGACATCAAGCCTGTACCGACTAGATAAAAATCGGATGAAAAAGCCAATAGCGCCTGCTGGATTGCGACAGGCTGGATACCTAACTGATGAATACGTAGCCAATTAGCCTGCTTTGGTTTCATGGGAATGGGGTTAATAGGGTCACGCGGTTTGACCGGTTTTATCTCCACATGACGACGACGCATAAATCTTGCTTTTAGGGCATCTGGCACCTTACCGACATGCTCATCTTTTAGCTCTTGCTCTGAGGCCAAATCCTCTGGCGGCGGATAAACCGGCATACTCTCTTGATACTCAAGCCCCTCTTCTATCGGCGAGAAGGAAGCAATCATCGAAAATATCACTTGCTCGATAGGCTCTTTGCCGCGCGCCTGCTTATATTGAAGAGCGGTAACTTCACGAGCTGAGAGACTGCGACCATCACGCAATCGGCGTACTTGATAAATCACTGGCTGATTGATATCGCCACCACGCAAAAAATAACCGTGCAGCGAGTGACAAGGCTTGTCGTCATTTAGGGTGTGGGCGGCAGCCATAATGGCTTGCGCCAGTACTTGCCCGCCAAAGATACGTGAGCCGACATAATCGTGACTCTTCCCTTCAAATACATCAGGGCTGACTTCGATCAGCGTTACTGTCGCTAGTAGATCATCAATGAGTTGCAAGTTATCAGACATATCAGGCATGACGTTAAGTTTCCTTATGTTTTAACCACCTTTGCCAAGGAGTATTATTGTCATTTTGATGACTTTATAATGCTTTAAAGATTGAATATATTACTCAATATATACCTATTTGACCAGTTAGGTAATACTTGTCAGCTAGGATTATGCTGACTGTTTGGACAGAGTGCTATTATTTTTTAATTAATAACAAAAAATGCTAAGTCATTTTTATCTTCCTCTCATAAAAAAAGGCGCTGTTTAGCACCTCTTTTTTATTACCTCTACTGTTAGGGTTTTACCGCGACTAATATACGTATAGAGTCTGGCACTAGCGATAAGTTTGCTAGCGCTTGCTTACCTTGTGCTTGCAGCTGCTCTAAGCGCTCAATCTCCTCTAAGCGCACGTTAGGATTAATCGTTTGCAGATGCTTGAGACGCTTAATCTCACGCGACCACTGCTGACTAAAACGCTCACTTGCTTGCACGCCAATCTGTGTTAGCTGACTGCGAGCAATCTCTTCGGCTTCATAATAGCGCTGCTCAATGATATCGCCGCGCGCTTTAATCACTTGCCTTGCACGATTATTATCTAAGCGCTCAATATGCGGCATAATCATCTCTGAGCTAATACGGCTTGATAGATCGCTACCTTGCTCGCTCATAAACACGCGAATGTTTTGCGTGGGCAGAGTCGCTGGTAGATTAAGCAATTTTGGCGCGATAGTCTCGACCCGAAAGTTAATCTCAAGCAGCACTGTGCCTTGTGGCATGGCGGCACTTTTGAGCATACCAACCGTGGTATTACCAAAGGTGCTGGTACTCGCCAGCTCATAGATTGCCCGCATCAGCGGATGCTCATGGGTGATAAAGTCAATCTCTTCGCGCTGCAAAGCCAGCTTGCGCTCAAAGGTCAAAGTCATGCCATCTTCGCCAAGCGGCAAGCTCTCGATATATTCGCTAATCTCAGTGCTATCAATTGGAGTAATAACCCATGAACCATCACGCTGTACGCTATGATCAATGTTAGCGGAGGCCAAAAAACGCTCAACGAACTTTGGCAACAGGTTATGTTTATCAAAATCTTGCATAGCGGCTTTGATGCGTCCGGCGACGCGCGGACGGCAAGAATTGTACTCAAGCAGACGATCGCGTCCCGCTTGCAGCTGTGCTTCCAGCCCTAAACGCGTTTGCTTAGCTTCAGCGATGACCGCTTGTAGCGCTTGCTGATTGTCCGCTGTATTAGCGCCTTCTAGCAGCGGCTTTAAGGTTTGGATATATTCTTCTTGCACGCTTTGAGCGGTTGGCGAGATTTGATTAAACATATTTAGCGCGCTGTTATACCAGTGGTATAGACGCTCCTGCGCTGTGCCTTCAACATAAGGTACATGCAAGGTGATTTGCTGAGTCTGGCCAATACGATCTAGGCGACCAATACGCTGCTCTAAAGTATCAGGATTGGCTGGCAAGTCCCAAAGAATAAGCTGGCTTGCAAACTGAAAGTTACGACCTTCAGAACCAATCTCTGAGCATAGAAGTATTTGCGCGCCCTCCAAATCGGCAAAGAACGCTGAGGCTTGGTCGCGCTCAAGCAGTGTCATCTGCTCAGTAAAGATAGCGGTCTTAATACCAGCATGTAGACGTAATACTGCCTCCAAGCTCTCAACGGTTGCGCCACTACGAGCGATAAGCAATACCTTCTCGTGCTTGAGCTCACCTTTTAGAATATCGATCAGCCAAGGCACGCGTGGATCGTCCTCAAGCCAGCCGCCATCGGGCTGATTTTCCTCGCCCCATAGCTGCTCGCGCAGTTTACCGTTGGTTTGATAGCTCTCTACCCAAGCGTCAGGTAATGGCAGTGGGTGTGCTCGGCTTGTGCGACCATAGAAGCCTTTGACACTTTCACGAGTATTACGGAATAATACGCGCCCAGTACCGTGACGATCTAGCAGTTCATTTAACGCATAAGTACGTAGTTTGTCATCTTCATTGATAGCGGCAAGCTCATCAATACTGATATCGAGCAGATGACTCAAAGCGCCGATTTGACCCGTGCTTAGTGACTTGTCTTCTATTAGGATACTAGCGACAGCCGCCGTCTCAGCAAAAGCGTCTTGACCTGTTATAAATTCATCGAGATCATCAAAACGATCCGGATCAAGCAGACGCAAGCGGGCAAAGTGACTTTGTGCCCCTAATTGCTCAGGAGTAGCAGTCAGTAACATCACCCCTGGAGTCTCATTAGCAAAATCCGCTATTAACTCATATTTATCATTGCCGCCTTGCGACTCATCCCAATGCAAATGATGCGCTTCATCGACCACTAGCAGATCAAAGCCTGCCTCTATCGCTTGCTCATAAAGATCGTGATGATCGAGTAATAAATCCATACCAGCGATGATACATTGCTCAGTGGCAAAGACGTTTTGTTCTGGATCGTGCTCCTTGATAGCAGCGGTACGCACTAGATCAAATAAGGCAAAGTTCAGGTTAAAGCGGCGGCGCAGCTCAATCATCCACTGATACTGCAAGCTATCAGGCACTAGTATCAACACGCGCTCCGCTTTACCTGTTAATAGCTGCTGATGAATAATCAAGCCGGCCTCAATAGTTTTGCCAAGACCGACTTCATCAGCAAGCAAGACGCGCGGGGCGATACGCTTACCGACTTCGTGAGCAATATAAAGCTGATGCTCAATAATATCGACACGCGCGCCCATCAGACCTTTTAGCGGATGACCGGCTAGCGCTGATTGCATACGCAAAATATCTTGGCGCAAATCATACCAATCACTGCGCTCAATGCGGCCTGCTAGCAGACGCTCAAGGGGTTTAGCCAAAGTAATATTAGCCGCCAAGCGCGTTTCCATAATAGGTTTGACTTCGACGCCTTTTTCATCATCCTCAACGCTATATTTGAGTACGCCCATCACCTCAGTGACATCTGTGACGGTATAGCTCTGACCTTGTTGATCGGAGATACTATCGCCTACTTTGAACACTACTCTTGATAGTGGCGCGGAGTTTTTGGCGTAAACGCGTGTCTCTTCGCTTTGCGGAAATAGGATGTGCACACAGCGATCATCGACATCGACGACCACCCCCAAGCCCAATTCGGACTCCGTATCGGATAAAAAACGTTGACCAACAGCGAATTCGCTACTGAGTAATGAGGCGGCAGAAATAGTCATAGGGCGGTATCTTTTGACCTTAAATGATAAGAAAATAAAATGTGATAAAGGGGGTTATAAAATAATTACTACTATTTAGCTATCAAGCTTTTCATTAGCAAAGCCCCATAACTGAAATTGGCACTATTATATAACGTTAGCGGTTAGATGAGTGCGCTAAATGAGTTTTTCAAGAGCTTATTATCAAGCCATCGCTTAGCTTATTTATGTTCAGAGATTTGGTGTTTATATCTCAAAGGTCATGATACATTAGGGACTAATTAACAATAGATGCGTTTAATAGAGATTTAATAAAAGGGACTTACTATGAAAGCAGTATTTTTGGATATGGCGACTTTTTCTGATGATATTGAGCTACCAGCACCAAAGGGTATCAGCGATTATGTGACTTATGACGATACGCCGCAAGAAGACGCGCTTATTATTGAGCGCTGCCAAGATGCTGATATTATCTTTGTTAATAAAGTACAAATCAGCGCCGCCGTTATCGCAAAGCTGCCTAAGCTAAAACTCATTCAACTGACCGCTACTGGCATCAATAATGTCGATAAGCAGGCTTGCGATGAGCATAACGTCACTTTGTATAACGTGGCAGGCTACGCGGTAAAAAGTGTGCCAGAACACACCTTTATGCTGATGCTAAATGCAATGCGCGCGGGTATTTATTATCATCAAAAAGTCGTTGATGGCACATGGCGTGATGATGGCAGTTTTTGTCTATTAGATGTGTCGCTAATAGATTTGGAAGATAAAACGCTTGGCATTATTGGTGTCGGTACTATCGGTAAGCGCGTAACTGACATTGCTCGCGCTTTTGGTATGACTGTATTATGGGCGGAGCATCAAGGCAAAGAGCCCCGTAATAGCGACTATAGCGCTTTTGATGAGGTGCTTGCCAGCTGCGATGTTATCAGTCTACATTGTCCATTAAATGAGCAAACTCAGCACTTAATTAATAAAGAGACTCTAGCCAAAATGAATAAGCAGCCGTTACTAGTCAATGTCGCACGCGGCGGTATTGTCGATAGCCAAGCGCTTACTGAGGCGGTAAATAGCGAGCAAATTATCGGCTATGCTAGTGACGTTTTTGAAGTAGAGCCGATTACTAGTGACAACCCACTACTCAGCCTAAAGGACCATCCGCGCGTGATTTTTAGTCCACACAACGCTTGGGGCAGTAAGAGCGCGCAGATAAAGCTGTGGCAAATACTGAGCAAACAAGTTAGCGAATTTGTAGCTACAGCCAGTTGAAAATGCAGCTGTTATATGAATTTAAAAGCGGCTAGCGTTTAAAGCGCAGCCACTTATCATCAATTTTGCGATATTTGAGCATAAGGCGATCTGTTAGATAGTTATTCATTACCCGCCATGGATAACGGTCGCCTTGCTTAGGTAGCACCTCTTTAGCCCGATAAACATATCCTGAGCTTAATGCGCCCATAACGGTATCCGCTTGGATTTGTACTGTCTCGTTACTGGTTTGCGCTTTTGGAATAGCGACCTGATAACCCTGCTTATTCATATAGCCGATAAGCCGTAGTAGATACTGACAAGCTAAATCTATCTTTAGCGTCCACGAAGCATTGGTATAACCGAACAGCACTGCCATATTCGGTACGCCCTCTATCAATACCGCCTTGTAGGTCATGCGTTTGCCTATATCGACCTTTTGTCCATCGACCATCAGCTCAGCACCGCCCAATACTTGTAAATTAAGACCAGTTGCCGTGACGATAATATCCGCCTCAAGCGCTTTACCTGATTTTAATAAAACACCCGTCGGTGTAAATCGCTCTATCTCGTCAGTAACGACTTGGGCTCGTCCGCTTTGTAGCGCCTTAAAAAAATCACTATCTGGCACCGCACAAACGCGCTGATCCCACGGATTATAATCAGGCGAGAAGTGTTTTATATCAATATCACTGCCTTTAAGCTCTTTTTTTACCCCTTGTTTCATAAGCGCTTTCATAATCTTTGGTGCATAAAGCGAAGCTCGATAAGTCGCTTGCTGCATTAACACGTTACGAGCACGTACTAGCTTGTAGGCTTGCTGCTTTGATAAAGGCGAGTGCTTACCGGATAGTTTTTCCATAGCATAATCGTCAGCTGGCACACTTGCGACATAAGTGGGCGAGCGCTGCAGCATAGTGACATGACTTGCCTGCTGCGAGGCACTGTCATCAACGAGAGCTGGTAGCAATGTCATTGCTGTGGCTCCGCTACCGATGATGAGCAGCTTTTTATTATCATAATCGATATCCTGCCACTGCTGCGGATGAACGATTTGACCCTTAAAATCTTCTTCAGCAGTGAAATGCGGTTTGTAGCCTTGCTCAAAGTTATAATAACCCGTAGCGCCGATGATAAAATTGGCGGTTAAAGTGAGCGTATCATCCGTTGCCAAATTAGTAATCGTCGCTGTCCATTGTTTATCCTCACTTGACCATGACAACTGCTTTACTTCATGACGATAGCGGATATGACGGGCGACATCGAATTCAGCAGCGGTATCGGCAATATAGCTTTTTATAGCTTTACCATTGACGAGCATTTTGTGATCAAGCCAAGGCCGAAAGCTATAGCCAAAAGTCAGCGCATCAGAGTCAGAGCGAATACCTGGGTAGTTAAATAAATCCCAAGTACCGCCCAAGTCCGCGCGCTTCTCTAATAGTATAAAACGCTCTGTAGTCTTCGCTTGGCTGTTGGCTGCGCTATCGGTTTTTTTATTATCAGCTTTGTCCTTAAATAGCGCTTTATTGTCATACTGTTGTAGACGGCTCGCCATACCAATACTAGCGATACCGGCCCCAATGATTAACAGCTCACAGTCTACCGCTTGAGGCTGGCTTGTAGCAGTACTGTGGTCAGCTGTAGACTTATTATGTGTAAGACGATCTTTGATACTATCTTTAATGATGCTCTTAGCTTTGCAATGTTAATCATGAGACAACCCTTGTAAAAATACCTATAATTTAAAAAGGAGTGGGACTTTCCCAATCCATCCAAGCTTCTAATACTGGATGTTTCAGCCGTAATTGCTGAGCATGTAAGTTAAGACGCGGTACAATCGTTAGCGCCTCCCCTTCAGCATAAATCGGATCGCCAATGATTACATGAGCGATATGTACCATGTGCACGCGTAACTGATGGCTACGTCCGGTAATAGGCTTGAGCGCGACACGAGTGACGATTTGTGCCTGGTGGTCGTTTTTGTCCTCTAAGCTTTTTTTATCTGTGCTTTCATTTTTCTTTTTTTGATTGCTAAGGGTTTCGTGTGCCAATACTTCATAATGAGTCAAGGCGTTTTTTGGCCAATCAGGATCGACGATATGGCGCGGCTTTAGGCTTGGCTCATAACGCACTGGCGCTGATATCTTGCCAATCGCGCCGACCTCTTGCCACTTACCAAACACTCTAGCTTGATACATTTTTTGTGGTAAGCGCTCGATAAACTGTTTACTAATGTGAGTTTGCGCAGCAGCGTTTTTGCCAAAGATAAGCAGTCCTGAGGTATCCATATCTAAGCGATGAATTAATTTGACCGCTGGATTGACGCGCTCAAGCCGTGATAATAAGCTCACTTTTAGCGTTCTGCCATCGACACTAAGCAAGCCTGCAGGCTTATCAACTACCCAAATATCATCGTCCTCAAAGACAGTAATCGACTCAGCAAAGTGCTGAAAAAACTCAATAGGACGGTTTTTTTCTTCTTCATTAAGCGCTAAGGTTTCATCTTCGGTAAAGAGCATAAATAATCTAACTTATATAATTTATAGTGGAATAGGAATAAGAGGGCTGGTCTGTATCCTTGTGTTTCGATTGATTGT
Source organism: Psychrobacter sp. (assembly GCA_029267175.1). Classification (GTDB taxonomy): domain Bacteria; phylum Pseudomonadota; class Gammaproteobacteria; order Pseudomonadales; family Moraxellaceae; genus Psychrobacter. The sequence goes on from JARIDJ010000103.1 coordinate 9,924, forward strand.
ATTAATATTAATAGTTAAGCATTTTAACCGCCTAGGCTCTGTCAAGGGTTAGCAAATATGTTACTATGTCGGCATAAATTCATTCGCGCTTACTTATCTATAGCCTTTAATATAACAGCAATAAGCTTTGTTATTAAGCGCTATAAAGCTAATAAAAAGAGAGAAAAACTATGTCAGATTTAATCGTTAACACTACTGATACCGATTTTGATAAAGACGTTCTACAAGCGGATATGCCTGTATTGGTAGACTTTTGGGCAACGTGGTGTGGTCCTTGCAAATCTATCGCTCCTATCTTAGAAGATTTGGCCGCTGATTATCAGGGTAAAGTAAAAATCGTCAAAGTAGATGTCGATAATAACCCACAAGCCGCTAGCCGTTTTGGTATTCGTAATATTCCAACGCTATTTGTCTTTAAAGACGGCGAAAAAGTAGATTCGGTAATGGGTCTACAGCCAAAAGCAGAATTGGCGAAAGTATTAGATAAGCATCTATAACATTAAATAGCTAATCTTATTAAGAATAATAGGTAATAGCTATTAATCAAAAAAGTCATTATTGATAACCAATAATGGCTTTTTGCTTCCTTTTTGAGCAAAAAAACTATTTTGCTGTGTTTTTGAACAAAAATAATTGACAACGACCTGTCGATAACCGTATAGTCTGCTCACAAGATAAATACAATTGTTTTATAAGCGTCTTGTCGCTAGTCTCCCCGTGTTTTTTAATGCAAAAAACAACTATTATTATTGAACACAATTACCAAATACAATTACTGATACTGAGCTCTTAACCAAGACTCTTATGTCACCTTCTTTATACTCATTCTTAGCAACGCTGTTGTAAATCGCTATAATTAGTGCTGAGCTGATATAAAAAATCAAGGCAACATAAACTCAACTCTGTGCACACATCCTATCCTTATATTGTTTTAATCAATGTCTTAGGTTGTGCTGCTTACGGCCTCTCTCGCCTGATAACCTGCTAATGACTTTCCTATGAATTTGACTGAACTAAAGAAAAAATCAATCGCTGAGCTTTTGGCTATCGCCAAAGAAATGGGGCTTGATAATATGGCGCGTAGCCGTAAACAAGACATTATCTTTGCTATCTTAAAAACTCATGCTCGTAACGGCGAAGCTATCTACGGTGATGGCGTATTAGAAGTGCTTCCAGACGGTTTTGGCTTTTTGCGCTCCTCTGAAGGCTCTTACTTGGCAGGTCCTGATGACATCTATGTCAGCCCTAGCCAGATTAGACGTTTTAGCCTAAAAACGGGCGACAGTATCGCGGGTACCATTCGGCCGCCAAAAGACTCTGAGCGTTATTTTGCCCTACTAAAGGTAGGAGAGATTAACTTTGATACGCCAGATCGCTCGCGCCATAAGCTCATCTTTGAAAATTTAACACCGCTATTTCCTACTGAGCAGCTTAAGCTTGAGATTGGTAACGGGACTACCGAGGATTTGACGGGTCGTATTATCGATCTGATTGCGCCTATTGGTAAAGGTCAGCGCTCTATTATTGTAGCGCCGCCAAAAGCCGGTAAAACCATGCTATTACAGACCATCGCCCAGTCCATTACTCGAAACAATCCTGAATGTTATTTGATCGTGTTATTAATTGATGAGCGTCCAGAAGAAGTCACTGAGATGGAGCGTACGGTACGCGGTGAAGTGGTTGCCTCAACCTTCGATGAGCCGCCGCAGCGCCACGTACAAGTGGCTGAGATGGTTATCGAAAAAGCCAAGCGTCTCGTTGAGCATAAGCAAGATGTGGTTATTTTATTAGACTCTATCACTCGCCTTGCCCGCGCCTATAACACCGTGATACCTTCATCTGGCAAAGTATTAACCGGTGGCCTTGATGCCAATGCGCTTGAGCGTCCAAAACGCTTCTTTGGTGCCGCTCGTAATGTCGAAGAAGGGGGTAGCTTGACGATTATCGCTAGTGCCTTGATCGATACGGGTAGTAAAATGGATAGCGTTATCTTTGAAGAGTTCAAAGGTACCGGCAACCAAGAGATTACCCTTGAGCGCGACTTGGCCGAAAAGCGAGTATTCCCCGCTATTAATATCAAAAAATCAGGCACACGCCGCGAAGAGCGTCTACTCGATGAAGACAAACTTCGTAAGGTTTGGATTTTGCGTAAGCTATTACAACCTATGGACGGTGTGCAAGCGACTGAGTTCTTATTAGATCGTCTAAAAGAAGCTAAAACTAACGATGAGTTCTTTGAGCAGATGAAACGCAAATCTATGAATTAGCTTTAACTGTAGTTATTGAATAAAAGATCACTTAGTAGTGGTCTTTTTTTTGCTCTGAGCTAATCTAAGATAATGACAGAATCAATGTCGTCAGTCATTGCATTGTTGTCTACAAAACCGTTAGCTTATTTTACAGCTTTAAACCAGCAACTTTAGCCAAATAGCGACTAAGGACACAGTTGGGACACATAGCTTACAGACCATTTGCAAATGATAGCTTATTTAATACGACTGAGTTTTTGCAATACGGTTACTATGACTATTAATGCAAGTGGGTTTTTTCTTTATTGATAGCTAGCTGTAATCGTAATAATGACAGTACGGTTGATTATTACAGATGCTCTTATTGGTAGTGAAAAGATCACTGATCAACTTTACAATTTAATAGGTGATGATATGAAATTTGCTAAAACTATTGCAATGACTGCTATTACAAGCTCAGCATTGATAATGACTGGTTGTAACTCTACGGGTGGCTATAATAGCGGTATGAGCAATACTGCTAAAGGCGCTACTGCTGGCGCGGTTGCTGGTGCTTTGATTAGAAGCGGCGGCGATAGTAAAGACATAGCTCGCGGCGCATTAGGCGGTGCTGCTCTAGGCGGCGCTGGTGGTTATATTTATGACAAAACTACAGACTAACACTTGTTAATGATAAGTTAATAAAAACCTACAATATAAATTGTAGGTTTTTTTATGGATTGATATTTATTTGAAATCGGGTTTATCTAAATCAACACTCTATCTATCACTTTTAGCCTATCTAACAAAACCACTTTATTACTACTATAACTACAATGCCCCGCTGAAAGTATCGCAAGCCTGTACCTTGCCGCTTTCTAACCCGCGGGTGAACCAGTTAATTCGTTGTTGACTCGTACCATGGGTGAAGCTATCTGGGGTTACTGTACGGCCACTTGCTTGAGCGAGACGATCATCGCCAATTTGTCCGGCCGCATTGATAGCTTCATCAATATCTCCAGCCTCCAAAAACTGAACTCGTTGTTGATTACGGTTAGCCCATACTCCAGCAAAGCAGTCTGCTTGTAGCTCTTGTAATACCGACAACTGGTTAGCTTGTGCTTGACTGACTTGACGACGAGCTTCATTGACCTGCTGGCTTATTCCTAATAGCGTTTGCACATGATGACCGACCTCATGAGCGATAACGTAAGCTTGCGCAAAATCGCCTGCCTTACCTTGGTTCTCTTGCTCACCTGAGCCTTGCTGATCGCCACTTATTCCCAAATTTTGACGCATTTCTCGAAAAAAACTAGTATCAAGGTAAATAGTCTGATCGCCTGGACAGTAAAAAGGACCGCTTGCTGCGGTAGCGCTACCACAAGCTGAGTTAATTTGACCACTAAAAAGTATAAGCTCTGGCTCTTTATATATTTCACCACCTTCGCTAAAGATCTGTCCCCATACCTCTTCAGTATCTGCCAATACCACTTGCACAAACTGAGTATCGCGATCACTGCTAGTGGCGACTTCGGTAGAGTTACTACTACTGCCTTGTGTTACCATTTGCCCCGTTTGTAAGGCCGTCATTGGATTGACGCCAAACACTAGCCACAAAATACCCGCTATAATGATGCCACCAATACCGCCACCGATCATTTTACCACCGCCGCTGCTAGTACGTACGTTGGTGCTGCCTCTTCTACCTCGCCATTTCATAAGCTGTATCCTCTAACTGAAGCTATTTAGTTTTTATATCTATTAATACCAAAAACCTTAGCACGACTCAATTTACCTCATTGTAAAAATTCAGCACATTTTAATTATATTAATAAAACCCACTTCGTATTATTATGAGTTATAAAATAGCTGGTAGCTCACTGTTATTCTTTCAAAAGCTTTGAGGGTATAAACAACTAGTTGATTTTCATTAAAATATACATAACCCTAATAATATATAGTATGTAAATATTATTTACATTTTTATTGCTAATTAATCACATAAACTCTTTTCATTATCAAAAAAAGAGTATAGAATGCGTGGAAGCTGAGTAGCTGTGACCATTGACGGTTGAATATCAAGATATTTAAAAATATCTATAATGTTCAGCCTTTTATTGTTGCTACCATACCCTTTCATTTTTTGGAGAAAACCTATGAACATCAAATTACTTGCACTAGCTGGTATCATGACTGCAACTTTCGGCCTAACGGCTTGTGATAGCAACACTGAAAACGCTGCTGAAGATTTATCTGATGCGCAAGAAGAAGTACAAGACGCGCAAGAAGAGCTAAATGAAGCTGCTGCTGACGGCGAAGTTGTAGATGCTGACGCTGCTGCTGCTGCACAAGCTGCTGAAGCTGATATCGCTGAAGCACAAGCTGCTACTGCTACTGACGAGATGGACGCTGAAGTTCCTGTCGACGGTACTACTACTAGCGTAGACGTAGCTAGCGAAACTCCAGCTGTTGACGCTGCTGACGACGTAGTTGTTGTTGAAGAGCCAGCTCAGTAATTTATTACCTAGTAATAAATACTTAACGATAAAAAAGAGAGCCTATGCTCTCTTTTTTTATGCCTGTTATATTTTTATCGCTTAAAAACAACCTCAATAGTTCTAATAGTAGTTTTAATTAGCTACTCTTTTGGGTACTAAGCTCATGCATTAAGTTATTTGCCGCTTCAGCACTTAACAGGTATGGATTAAAATCAAGGGTCGTTGAATACTTAAGATAAATAGCAGCATTGGCAGGTGTTGGCGAGGCATAGTTCATCGACCACTTAGCCCAGTCTCTATGCTTTAATTCGCGGGTTTCAATGATTTGCAGATCATGATGACGCGTATCTGCTATCAAACTGTATAACAAACGGTTAATCTGTGCTCTTGGCCCTTCGATAGTTTGCAAAAAGTAATTTTTATTGAAAATTAGCATCCCTGTAATGCCATTAGCCGCATTATTCTCATTAGCCTGCTGCAAAATCTCATTAAAGTCTTTAGCGGAGACATCTGGGTTTGCACGGCTAGCATAGGTCATACTAACTAAAATGTGCGCATCTGAAAGTGATTGTGCCATATCTTATCTCTTCTATAAATAGTAATGTCTGCCATTAACTGAATGAAAACCAAGATTTCTTTTTTGTAGGTACAGCTAATTCTCTTGTTTGAACCTGTTGTTGTTGCTGTTTTTTTCGCTCTTGTTCTTGCATAGCTGACAGTGAGTCAATAAACATCATGATCTGATTAGTACTCATCAAATATGGATTAAACTCCGTACCCGTTGAATACTTAAGAGCTTGATGCCTATTTTTATCGGTTGGCGTTAAATAATTCATCGACCACTTGTTCCAGCGGCGCGCTTCCACTTCACAGCACTCAACAATTTGTAGTGCAAAGTGACGTCTGTCTTCGACTAACTTTCGCAGTAAGGCATTAATAGTGGGTCTAGCACCTTCAATACTTTGCAAAAAGTAATTGTGATTAAATACCAAAGCGCCAGTGATACCATTACGCTCATTATTTTCTTGTGCTTGACTCAGAATACGGGTGACCTCACCGTTCTCATTGTCATTATTATAACGACTAATATAAGTCAAACGCACAATGATATGCTCACCATGACGCATTTTTTGTTCATTTATTGCTGATAGGTCTGCGGCTTGCATT
>JARIDJ010000105.1 GCA_029267175.1 Psychrobacter sp.
GATTTAGAATATATTTTGATAAATAAATAGTGCGCGTATTGTAGCCGATTTCGTCTTAAGGTGCTTAATTAGCGCAAAAAAAACATGCCTTAGTAAAATACTAAAGCATGTCAAAACTTGTAAATTAGCTATTATGACTAAGCGCTATCGAACATAGGTACGGATTTGATCTTCTAAAAAGTCAGCGGCGACCTCGTTAACTAAAGTGCAGTCTATGACTCCGCGTAAGCTATCCTGACTGGGCTGAGTTTTTCCTTTATCAATGTAGTCTGCATTAAAAATATTTCGCTCAAACTCAATGCCATAATAGTTATACTCAATACGATTACTGGTTGCGCGGAATCTTACTTTTGCAGTTCGGTATTCATTATTAGTTCCCACCATCTTAAACGGAATTATGGTTTCTACACGCTGATTACTGCCAAAACGATCTTCAGTGGCCGTGACCCAGTCATTAAGAGTCGAATAGCCGGTTATTTTTTTATTATTAAAAGCAAAAAATGCGCGCTCGCTATCAATGACAGGGACATAACATACTGACCCATTAGGAAATTGCGTACCATTTGGAATCTCAGTATAGTTATTTAGATCGGTGAAAATTCCGCGATCATCTTGTGGACGATTGCCCTTTTGATAGCTAGTCGCATCCACACCTGACAAATCAAGCGTACGATAAGTCACCTTATAATCAAAGCGCTCATTGCTGTTTTTGCCATAAATGGGTCGGGTGACGGTAAGACTATTGACCTCTATATATTGGTCTTCAAGCGTCCCTTCAAAATCGTTAGCCAATATAGTTGAAACAGGCAAAGTATTAATACCTGAGCTATCATAACTGCCTTTAATATTAGTCACCTCAATATCACGCTCGCCATCGCTATATTCTGTCTCAATACGCGCCACATTATTATTCACACGCTCAAATTGATGAATCTCAAGCTCATTATTACTAATACCAAAAATTCCGTCGCTATCTTCACCGCAGCCCGTAATAGAGATAATAGCTAAGCAGATAGCCGTAGGTAAAAGAAGTTTTTTCATAGCAAGCTATCCTTTTTATTTAAATATTATCTTTTATTTATTAATTTTCATTAGCGTAAATTCTATAGCAGTAATCTCATTGCTACTATATAAACCTTGTATAGCTCACTACAATCCGCTTTGATCGTAAAGTTTTACTTACAAATTCACAGTATAGCTTTACTACCTTTATCTAACGTTTTGTGTAAACCTTGCTATGGTAAATAAGTGATAAAGGTTGCTTGCACTAGTAGCTTTTATAAAGCCATGAATAACAACTCAAAACAAAGGACAGTTTATGAAAACTCTATATTCAACCAAAGCCACGGTCACTGGCGGTCGTACTGGTAATGCTTCATTAAGTGATAGCGATTTGAAAGTTAATATGGCGCCTCCAGGCGGTAACATGGAAGGTAATAATCCTGAGCAGCTCTTAGCGATGGGTTATGCCGCTTGCTTTGATAGTGCGCTTGGCGTGGTGAAAAAAATGGAAAAGGCTAGTTTTGGCTCAACGACTGAGACTACCGTCGATCTTATGCAAGGCGGCGATCACGATTATAAGCTTGCGGTGAAAATCCATGTTATCGCTGACAGTACAGACATCTCAAGCGATGAGTTTCAAAAATTAGTTGAAAAAGCCAATGAGGTTTGCCCATATTCAAAAGCTACCAAAGGCAATATCGATATCGAAGTCACCTCTGAGGTTAAGTAACCCCTTTATCGTTTGATAAAAACAGTAAGCTATACAAAGGAGCTCAGTCGTTACTGGGTTCTTTTTTTGTCTTTATAGACACATATCATAACTTTTAAGCCATTCGGCACAGCGTCATTTTATCGTTATAATAGCCGCATTGATTATTATAATTTTAGCCTTTAGCTGATAAGTGACTTTTTATGACTGCCAATACCAAAGATAACGATCACAACTCGCACTCGCCTATTGATCCAGATATGCTGCCTAACTTTGCCACTATGCCCAATGTGGCGACGATGGATACCAACCATGTCGATAAGGATAAACCGCCCTTTATCTTGGTAGATGGCTCCTATTATTTGTTTCGCACTTATCATGCTTTGCCTAAGACCATGCAAAACACTAAAGGGCTGACCACCAATGCCATACGCGGCACTTTAAATGCGCTACTCAAGCTGATGCGCCGCTATCATCCGACCCATATGGCGGTGTGTTTTGATACCAAATCGCCCACTTTTCGCCATGCAATGTCAGCAGATTATAAAGCCGGACGTCCACCTATTGATCCTGAGCTGGTCGAGCAAATTCCTTATATTCACCGTTTGGTCACCGCTTTGGGTATTCCGTTATTACGCATTGAAGGCGCAGAAGCAGATGACATCATCGGTACTATGGCTTATCGTGCGGTGGCTCAAGGCCATCATGTGGTCATCTCCACTGGTGATAAAGACATGATGCAACTGGTCAATGACGCGGTAATATTGGAGGACAGCTTCACCGGTAAGGTCACCGACACTCAGGGCGTGATGGATAAACTCGGTATCAAGCCTGCGCAAATGATTGACTACCTAACGCTGATGGGCGATGCCTCTGACGGTATCAAAGGCGTACCTGGTATCGGTAAAAAAACTGCCAAAGACTTACTTGTTGAGTATGGCGATATCGATAATATGCTCAAGCATATCGGCTTTATAAAAGGCCGCGGTGCCAAAGGTCTGATTGAGCACGCTGATGATATCCCGTTCAATGCCAAGCTTGCCACTATCGTCACCGACTTAGATATCGGTCATGACTGGGAAGATCTAAAGATCAATACCGATCCTTGTGCTTATATTGACGAGCTGCGCGAGCTGTATAGTGAGCTGGAATTTAACAATGAGCTGGCATCACTTGATCATCCCAATCATCCGGCTAATGGCAGCCAAAGTGTGGCAGAGACGCAGGCAAATAGTGAGTCGCAAGCACAAGTGGCTAAAGCCCTACAATCAAGCAAGATTGAAAATATCAAAAACAGTAAAGACCATGATAAGGCTTGGCATACTATCTTGGATATGCCCGCTTTTGACAGCTTAATAGCGCAGTTGGAATCGGCACCGCATTTCGTTATCGATACCGAAACCACTAGTATCTACTGGCGTGAGGCTGAGCTGGTCGGACTATCTTTTGCGCTGCAAGCTCACGAAGCTTATTATGTACCGCTCATCCATAACTTAGAAGGTGATACGCTCACCGCTAAACAGCTTGATCGAGATATAGTTTTGGCAAGACTCAAACCCATTTTAGAAAACCCGAATATTGGCAAAGTCGGTCAACACTTAAAGTACGATACTCATATCTTAAGTCGTTACGATATTGATTTACTTGGCAGTATTCATACTAACCCCAACAACTGGGCGATGGATACCATGCTGGCAAGCTACGTCATCAATGCGGCGATTACCCGTCATGGTATGGACGATCTAGCGCGGCATTATCTGCAAACGCAAACCATTAGTTTCGAGGACGTCGCTGGTAAAGGCGCAAAACAAGTGACCTTTGATCAAGTCGCCATCGATATTGCTAGTGACTATGCTTGTGAAGATGCTGACATTACTTATCAGCTGTTTGAGATGTTTAGCGATAGATTGGCTGATGACGAGACCAATATCCGCCTGCTCAACGAGCTTGAGATTCCAACGGCGCAAATTCTTTGCCAAATGGAAGCGCATGGTATTTTAATCAAGCGCTCGTTCTTAAATGAGCTATCCAAGCGTTTTGATGAAGAGATTATCGCGCTTGAAAAGCAGGCCTATGAAGTCGCTGGCGAGGAGTTTAATTTAGGCTCACCTAAGCAATTAGGCGAGATGCTATTTGAGAAGCTTGGTGTGAGCGGCGGCAAAAAAACCAAGTCCGGTCAGTATTCTACAGGTGAAGCGGTGCTCTCCAAGGTTGACCATCCGCTAGCAGAGATTACGCTTGAGTATCGCGGCTTATCAAAGCTTAAGAGCACTTACACTGATGCTCTCGATGCAGTAGCTGACGCTGATACCGATCGCGTGCATACCAGCTACCACCAAGCGCTGACCAGTACCGGACGCTTATCCTCCACCGATCCTAATCTACAAAATATTCCAATTCGCACCAAAACCGGTCGTCTAATTCGCCAAGCCTTTATCGCGCCAAAAGGTCGTGTACTATTGGCAGCGGATTACTCACAAATTGAGCTACGACTGATGGCGCATTTTTCAGGCGATGCTAACTTAACTCGCGCCTTTAATGAAGGTTTAGATATTCATACGGCAACGGCGGCTGAAGTATTAGGCAAAGCCGTCGAGGACGTCAGCGCAACCGAGCGCCGTAATGCTAAAGCTATTAACTTTGGCCTGCTTTATGGCATGAGTGCCTTTGGCCTGGCCAAACAATTGCAGATGAGTCGTAATGAAGCACAAGACTATATCGATATGTATTTTGATCGCTATCCTGGCGTCAAGCAATATATGATAGATACGCGTGCTAGCGCCTATGAGCGCGGCTATATCGAGACGATACTTGGCCGTAAACTCTATACCCCTGATATTAATAACCCCAACCGTATGGTCAAACAAGCGGCAGAGCGCGCGGCTATTAACGCGCCACTGCAAGGATCTGCGGCTGACCTGATTAAGCTTGCGATGATAGCGGTCGATAAAGTATTGCCCAAAGAGCAAGCTAAAATGCTGCTACAAGTTCATGATGAGCTGGTGTTTGAAGTCGATAAAGACAAGGCCGATGATATCGCGCAGCTGATTACTGATGCTATGCAGAATGCGCTACGCGATACCGCTAAAGGTATGGGCTGGGACATTGAGTTTGCCGTGCCATTATTGGTCGAGACCGGTATCGGTGAGAACTGGGATGAGGCGCACTGACCCTATTAGCTTTGTTTCAAAATCTTAATAATGACTATCAGCAGATTAGCATTATTAATCAATAGCATAGAGTTATATTTAATATTATAATACCACTCTAAAAATTAGTTTTTGACCCATTGATTCCACGTTAAAAGTGAGCTTTTAGGCTCGCTTTTTTCATTTTTATCGTTATTTATTATAGCTTAGGAGCCGCTCATTTTTACTGAAAACGGTATTATAGAAATCGCTAGTGTTATCCTTTTAGTGCTGTGTTTATTACGCTGCATCCAATATGCTACGCAAAGTCGCCGCAAGCAAGGTGGCTATTTTTGGCTAGCCGCTGTTTTGGTGTTTTTCACCGTGATTCGCCGCGAATTAAATCACCTACCTGATCTATTTATCGATGCGCGTGTTCTATGGCTAGGCCATAATTATGACTGGTGGGAGGATCGTGTCTTACTAATGATTTACCTAGTAGCGCTGGGATTGTTGTTTTACGCTTGGCGCTATTGTTGGAAGCTATTGAAGACAACGCCGCTGTGGTTATATCTTAGCGTTATGGTTTTGGCGTTATTGCAATATACAGGCGAGAACGCTATTGGCTTTTCTCATAGTTCAGGTTTAGTAGTGGAAGAGTTGTCTGAAACCGCTATTTATTTAATGGCTTTGGGTTATTTATGGTCGTTTAAAGTGACAGATTTTGAAGAGCCTCTAGAGCAAAGACTAGAGTTAGAACAAGTGACTAATTAACCGTCTAATCGAGTTAGTGGTTACCGATGTCCTCTAGCATTCGATAGTTGGCTTTAGGTATGCTAGCTTATTGCTAAACATCACTCTTTTATGCTCCTAATCAGCACTTTCTACGTTAACTATAAAAGGATATGTTATGAATATACTAATCACGGGCGCCTCACGCGGAATCGGTCTAGCTACTGCCAAACGTCTCGCGGCAAAAGGCCACTGTGTAGGCCTTTTTGATATTGATACTCAAGAGCTTGCGCACGCTATCAAACAAAAAGCTTTTAAGAAAGCCAATAAAAATCAGCGCGTCATCACAGGCGATTTAGATGTCACTAATACTGACTCTTGGGATAATGCTATCGAGCATATGATCAATAATTTTGGCGGTATTGATGTCTTGATTAATAATGCTGGCGTGCTGGTCAGTGGCGTATTGCCAACTACTGACTTGGATAAACAGTTATCTCTAATCGATATCAACTGTAAAGGCGTCTTGATCGGCTGTCATAAAGTCGTTCCTTATCTAAAAGAGAGCGCTAATGGCAAGATTATCAATTTATCCTCAGCCTCTGCTATCTATGGCCAGCCTGAGGTCGCGCCTTATTCTGCCAGTAAATTCTTCGTGCGTGGCCTCACTGAGGCGTTAAATATCGAATACGCGCCTTTAGGTATTAAAGTGATCGATGTCATGCCATTATGGGTCAAATCTGCTATGACCAAAGACATCGAGGTCACTAGTATTGATCGGTTGGGGATTAACTTGACGGTCGATGATGTTGCCAAAAAGTTATGCAAATTAAGCTGTCGCAATAATCAAAAGATAACTCGTACTCATTACCCTATCGGCTTGCCTGCCAAGATTCTACAAAGCACTTCACAGGTGACGCCAGATGTGGTGATCCGTTTTATTAATAAAAAGATTGGTGCCAAATAGCTGGTGAATTTGCAATTACTATAACGGCTACCGCTATTTGGTGGCCGTTTTTTTATTATTATGACTCTTCTTTGTACTGTCTTACATTTTTTGACATCCTGTGACAGCTTACTACTAGCGATAACTGCTAGAAGCCTCCAAACTGATGCAGTGATTAATTAGTTTGTAATACTGTTTTATATAGCTGTATTTTAAATAACAACAAAGAGGACTTTTTATGGATAATTCAAAAACGCCGCTACCTGAAGAGATGGATCATATTGAAGGGGATGCCAATATCGCTGACAACAATGAAGATAATCAGCAAGGCAGTCAAAAAGTAGATATGGATAATGATATGCTGCACACTTTTGATAACGATGATGTTATCGATAATACTGCTGGTTTTGATAACTCAGAAGTGGGAACCGATGCGACTCAAGGATTGACGCCGATGCATCGTCAAAATATCGATGAAGCAACTATCGATAATGTGTTAGTACAAGATAACTTAGATGACAATGATTATCCTGATATCGTCGATATTGCCGATCCTGAGGCCGCTGAACGTAGCAATGATGATGACTTTTGATAAAACCGTTTTTGTTTACTGTCACTTTTAATAAAAAAACACGCTCAATTGCATTGGGCGTGTTTTTACTTATAAAACTATTATTTGTTGACCAGTTATAACAAAACCAGCAATTTTTATACCCAACCCTCAAGCGTTCCTGCCCAGCCTTTCACTAATGGCGCGCTGATAGCTTCTAATAGGTCGATATGCGCTTCATCCATATTTAGCGCCGGAATGTAGTGATATTCTTCCCCGCCTGCCTCTAAGAAATTTTCACGGTTTTCAATCGCCAGCTCCTCTAAGGTCTCAAGACAATCTGCTGAGAATGCCGGACTTAAAATCTGCACCGATTTGACCCCAGACTTTGCCCACTCATCCAAGATTACATCGGTATAAGGCTTGACCCATTCTTGTGTGCCAAAGCGCGACTGAAAGCTGATAATCCATTCATCATCACGAAGACCCAACTCATGAGCGACTTGGGCGGCGGTACACTTACAACGGCGCGGATAAGGATCGCCTTTATCCATATAAGGCTGCGGAATCCCGTGAAAGCTAAACATCAGCTTCTCAGGCTTGCCATGCGTGGCTTGGAAGCGGCGAATACTATCAGCTAGCGCTTTGATATATAGCGGATGGGCGAAGTAGTCCTTGACGATAGTATAGTTCGGTAGGTTTCGCTGCTTGAGCGCCCACTTATTGATCGCATCGTACACCGCCCCTGACGAGGTTGCTGAATACTGCGGAAACACTGGTAGCATCACAAAATGATCCACGCCCTCGCTACGCAGCTTGTCCATCACCTCTGGCAGACCAGGATTGCCATAGCTCATCGCTGAGTGTACTGTCACCCGAAAAGGCTCATTTGCCGCCGCCAAGCGTGGCTCTAGCTGCGCCACTTGGCCATTTAGGATATTGCGCATGGGTGAGTCGCCATCCCAAATACTCGCGTAGGCTTCAGCAACGCGTTTAGGTCGGCTTGGCAGTACAAATAGATTAAGAATAATTGCCCATAAGAATTTGGGGATCTCAATCACGCGCGGATCTGAGAGAAACTGGCGTAAGTAACGGCGTACCGCAGGCGCTGTTGGCTCATCAGGAGTACCTAGATTGATCAATAATACAGCAATGCGAGGAGGCAATTTTGGTTTCATAGCAGCCCATTATTCAAATAGATTTATGAAGGTTTTGATTAGTATTTTAGAATATTTGAGTAAACTTGTTAAGTGAGTCTTAAAAAAACAGCCTACTTTAGTGGCGCTTAGTGTAGCATTTTATCAAGCACAAACGCAGGAGAAATATCGTTTGTGCGCTATTTGCTGCTTTGCTGCGACAATCAGCTATGATGAAGGTTGTACTAATACGCGCATCGCCATACAATAGACAGCATTAACGATAGTGTATCGATACTATTATCCCATTTTAACGACTGTCGTCTTGCGAGGTAGCTTTGAGCGCACGTGCTGATACTGATAATAAAACGATTAATAATATATCCAACTCATCATCAAATCTAACAGCTTCAGTGGGTATAGTTACCCCCCAAATGATGCATTTCTCTGAGCCTTTGACTTTAGAGTGCAATCGTACTTTGCCCTCTTTTGATCTTATCTATGAGACCTACGGCACCTTAAATGCTGATAAATCAAACGCCATCCTTATTTGTCATGCGTTATCAGGCAGTCATCATGTGGCTGGGTTTCATAGCGAAGAGGATAAAAAAGCCGGTTGGTGGGATACGATGATCGGCCCTAATAAAGCTATCGATACCAATCAATTCTATGTCGTCTGTGTCAATAATATCGGCAGCTGCTTTGGCTCCACCGGCCCTACTACTATCAACCCTGACAGCCCTAAAAACCAGCAACAAGTCTATGGTCCTGACTTTCCGCTCGTCACTATCAAAGACTGGGTCAAAACCCAAGCGATGTTCTCTGATCGCTTAGGAATCGAGACTTGGCACGCTATCGTTGGCGGTTCGATGGGCGGCATGCAGGCGCTACAATGGTCAATTGACTACCCTGATCGGCTCAAGCGCTGCGTGGTCATCGCCTGTACGCCTAAGCTATCGGCACAAAATATCGGCTTTAATGAAGTGGCGCGTCAATCCATCTTATCGGATCCTGATTTTAAGGATGGGCGCTATCTGCAAGCCGGAACTTATCCAAGGCGTGGACTGATACTAGCGCGCATGGTCGGGCACATTACCTACTTGACCGATGATGCGATGAAAGCTAAGTTTGGCCGCGATCTAAAGTCTGGCAAATTTATGTACGGCTATGATGTAGAGTTTCAGGTGGAGAGCTACCTGCGTTATCAAGGTGAGCGTTTCAGCGAAAACTTCGATGCCAATACCTACCTTTTGATGACTAAAGCGTTAGATTATTTCGATCCTACCCGCGGCTATGTCGAGCAAACTCAATCCTCAGCCTCAGCAGTAAATGATACTGTCGCAAATAAAACCGATGCCAATCTAAGCCGTAGAGACGATAATGTAGAAGAGGCTGAGGCAGAAGAAACGACTCACTCATTAGAATTAGAAGGTCTAAAAACCGCTTTTGCTCATGCCAAATGCCAGTATCTAATTGTCTCTTTTACCACTGATTGGCGTTTTGCTCCTGAGCGCTCACAAGAGATTGTCGACGCGCTTATGGCAACTGGTAAGCCGGTTAGCTATACCAATATTGACGCTCCTCACGGTCATGACTCTTTTTTGTTTGATATTCCGCGTTACATGGGCGCTATTAGAGGATTTTTGACCGCGCCTTTTATCAATAACTCTAATCAAAGCCCGTTAACCGCTACCAAAGCACGCTTAGAAGGAGCACACTGATGAGAATGGATTATCAGTTAGCAGAGCGCTGGATTGCTCCGCACTCGCATATATTAGACTTAGGCTGTGGTAATGGTGAGCTGCTAGCGCATTTGCAGCAGCGACTAGGCGTTAGTGGCTATGGCATTGAGATCGACGAAGACAAAATCAATGAAGCTATCGGCAAAGGCTTATCTATCGTTGAGCAAGATCTAAACGATGGCTTAGCGCGTTTTGCTGATGACAGCTTTGATACGGTGGTCATGGCGCGAGCGCTACAAGCGGTCAAAAACCCGGACGAGCTATTACTTGATATGCTGCGAGTTGGCCGTGAAGCGGTGATTACTTTTCCTAATTTTGCGCATTGGCAAAACCGTATTCATTTAGGATTAAAAGGCATGATGCCGGTGTCAGAAGCGTTGCCATACGAGTGGTATAACACTCCCAATATTCATTTGTGCACCTTTAAGGACTTTGAGCAGCTGTGCGCTCAGCATGACATTCGTATACTCAATCGCTTCGCAGTGAGTGATTCAGAAACAGGTTATGCTCCTTTGATGAGCTCGTTAGTGAGGCGAGTACCAAACTTGCTAGCGGATGTTGCTATTTATCGGGTAACTAAAGCTTAGATTAGTATTAAAAAGTGTTACAAAACCCTTTACAGTGTTGTTGAATTAAATCACAGAAATGTAACTTCATGATTTTATTGACAAGTATTGGCTTGCAACTGTAGTTTAAGTGGGTAATTAGTATTTGAGTTTCGTAACTTTGAGTGTTAAGCTAGCAAAATGTCGTCAATGACAGCCTATTACGAGCTTTTATTTATTGTCGTACTTTGGAAGGTTAAGGAAAACACTTTCAAAGTAATAACGTAGTAAATAGATAAGCGCTCACTAAATTTTGCTTTAATCATCAGTACCTATTAAAAGTTAGGACATGACTTGATTTATTGCTAACCAGTTGCCTACTTATGGAGTCCTTATGAAATTATTTAAAGCTGCCCTATTTACTGCTATGTTCTCTTGCGCTGGCCTGGCCAATGCTGAGCTTATCTCAAACGTCCCACTTGACACCTCGCGCTTTGAGCTTATGTCCGTTAGTGACTTATCAGCTCGCGCCGCGCAAGGTAACGATCACGCCCAATTTTATCTCGCTAAGCGCTTGCAAAAAGGCGAAGGCATGGCAAAAAACACTCAGCAAGCGATTCAGTGGTATACGCGCGCCGCTGAGCAAGGCGTTGCTCCTGCCCAGCTTAATCTAGCTATTATGTATCTGCGCGGTGAAGGCGTACAGCCTAACATCACTCAAGCTCGTAAGTGGCTAGAAAAAGCGGCCATGCGCGGTGACAACCGTGCCAGCTATACGCTAGCGCTCCTTGATGAAAAACAAAAAAACCTAGTTGATGCTTATAAATGGTACGATCTAGCCGCTCGTGATGGCATGTTAGATGAAAAGGTGCGTAATAAGGCACGCGGCAAAATTGGCCAGTTGGCTTTGAACTTATCCTCCTCTGATATCGCTAGCGCCCGCAGCCAAGCCGATACTTGGTTCCAGAGTAAGTAATCGATAACCGATAGCCGCTGCTAATCCTTTTTTATTCTCATAAAATCCAGCCTTAGTGCTGGATTTTTATGGTTATGTTTTTAGGATTATATTGTTATCATGCTTATTATTTATAGCTCATTACTGAGGACAGTAAATCATGGCCAAAAACGCTCTACAAGCACAGCTACTAAAAGCCGGATTGGTAGATAGTAAAAAAGCGGATAAGATCACTAAACAAGCCAAACATGCCAAACGCACTGGCAATACAGCAGCACTAGAAGCCAAAAAAGCACTAGCTGCCGCCCAAGCTGAGAAGGCAGAGAAGGATCTAAAGCTCAATCAACAAAAGCAGCAGCTCTTAGAAGAGAAGATGCTGCACGCCAATATTATCCAAATGATCAAGCAGCATCAAATCACTGACACCGATGGCGAGGTGAGTTATCAGTTTGTCGATAACTCAAAGATTAAAAAGCTACATACTACGCAAAAGCTCTATGAGCAAATCGTCGCCGGTCACGTGGTCATTGCTAGACTAGAAGACGGCTATGCGCTACTGCCAAGACCGTTAGCCGATCGTATCAATGCCAAGCTTGAGGGCTTTATCGTAGTGTCTAATGACAAGGCAGAGAATGAAATAGCCGAAGATGATCCGTACGCCGCTTATGTCATTCCTGATGATTTGATGTGGTAAATACTTACCAAAGAAAATCCAGCTTCGTTGCTGGATTTTTTATACTTTCTACTTTTATTTGAACGTCAGATATCAAAAAAGCCCTCAAAACCAGCGCAAATTTGCTACACTACGCCAGCGCTAGCAAGCCAAAACATTATGCTAGTATTACTATTTTTTTAATCAAATCAATGCACTAGGTTTACGTCCTAGCCCGCAGGAGACACAAATGAGCACTACTATAAACCCTAGCACTGACCACGCAAAAAAAGCGCCTCAATACGATAGCGAAACCAACAATATTGTCGTTGCGGCTCTTTATAAGTTTACCCGTTTTAGTGATTTTGAAAGCTATCGTCAGCCTATCTTAGATAAGATGCTCGATAATGAGGTTAAAGGCACACTACTCATTGCCTCTGAGGGCATTAATGGCACGATATCCGGTCTACGCTCGGGCATCGATAATGTCTTAGATTATCTGCGTAGTATCGAAGCCATTGGCAGCTTTAGCTTTAAAGAGTCTTATACCAGCGAGCAGCCTTTTTATCGCACCAAAGTTAAGATAAAAAAAGAAATCGTCACTATGGGTGTCGAAGACATCGACCCGCTACAATCAGTCGGGCGTTATGTCAAACCCAAGGATTGGAACGCGCTCATCTCTGACCCAGAAGTCATCTTAATCGATACGCGTAACGACTATGAAGTGCAAATCGGTACTTTTCAAAATGCCATTAATCCAAACACCGAGACTTTTCGCGAGTTTCCAGACTATGTTGCCAAAGAGCTAGACCCTAACAAACATAAAAAAGTAGCAATGTTCTGTACCGGCGGTATCCGCTGTGAGAAATCAACCGCTTATATGCGCGAGCAAGGTTTTGAAGAGGTGTATCATTTAGAAGGTGGCATTCTCAAATACCTAGAAGAAATCCCTAGCGACGAATCCATGTGGCAAGGCGATTGCTTCGTTTTTGATAATCGAGTCTCGGTCAATCATAACCTAGAAAAAGGTGATTATGAGCAGTGCTTTGCTTGTCGCATGCCAATCACCGCTGAAGATATGCAAAGCGCCGCTTATAGCAAAGGCGAGTCTTGCCCGCATTGTATTGGCAAGGCGACGGATGAGCAAAAAGCTAGGTTTCGTGAGCGTGAGTATCAGATGCAATTAGCGCAAAAACGTGGCGAGGCGCATATCGGTAGCGAAGTCAAAGAGGTAATGCAAAAGCGTAAAGAGGCCAAAGAACAAGCGCGCCGTCAGGCTGAAGAGGCTAATAAAGCCAAATAGATTTAGAGTTATCAGCTTTGAAAAGAGCTAAGTCGTAAGGTGTGGTTAGCGCAGCGTAACCCGCTTATTGAGATAAATATCTAACACCGATATGATTTTTTCGCGTATTACTATCCTAATGGTGCGCGGGGCGCACCCTACTATTATAAAATTATTCACATAAAAAAAGAAACGCTATAAATAATAGCGTCTCTTTTTTTATGTGAAACTTATCATCTCATATAACTAAGACTTAGCTACCGCGATAAGTGCTATAACCATACTGTGACAAAGTAATTGGCACATGATAATGGTTATCGCCTTTGATATTGAAATTGACTTCAATATAAGGGAAAAATGACTCTTTACCTAGGTCTCTAAAGTAAGGCGTGGTTTCAAAGATTAGCTTGTAAGTACCATCATTATTGACATTGCCTTCATTGGGTAAAAAATCATTGATACGGCCATTGTCAGTGGTCTTTTTAGTATCTAGGAGCTGCCAGCTACCATTCGTTTGTTGCTTCATTAATTTTACGTTGACGTTAGGGGCAGGCTCGCCGCTACCGATATCGAGAATATGGCTTGATAATTGATAATCGCCTTTATCAGCGGCAAAACTTACGGTTGCCGTTAAAGCTAATACACTGCCTAATGCCGCCGCTTTTATTATATTATTTGTCATAAAGTGTCCTATTGCTTGGTTTATTATCATTATAAAATAAAAGCCCGTACTAATCATATTTGAAGCATTTCGGTATGGGCTCAGCTCTGTAGTATAAATTGTCAAGCTCAGCACACTGTAAAGAAAATGTTAATTTAGCTCACAATAAGAAAGATAAAATAAATAACTCTCCAAAAAAAAGAGACCCCTAATTGAGTCTCTTTCTTTCTACCTATATCAGCTCACGATTAAAACAAAATACGCACGCGAATTGTTTCTTCGACGTCTTTTAGCTTATCAAGGGCGGCATCAGAATCATTGTAATCCACATCCATCATTAGATAACCGACGTCATCTTGAGTCATCAGGCTCTGCGCCAAGATATTGATATGCGCTTCAGCGAACAGACGGTTGATTTGTGAGAGTACGCCTGGGACGTTTTTGTGGATATGCAGCAGACGATGAGTACCTTCTTTGAACGGAATAGACACCTCTGGGAAATTCACCGCCGTCACTGTATCGCCTTTATCAGAATAGCTGACGAATTTTTCAGCGACTTCAAGGCCGATATTTGCTTGCGCTTCTTGAGTAGAACCACCGATATGCGGGGTCAAGATGACATTATCAAACTTACGTAATGGCGACTCAAACTCTTGATCGGCAGATTTTGGCTCTTTTGGGAACACATCAATTGCCGCGCCTAATATCTTACCTGACTCGATGACAGCGGCTAAATCATCAATCTCAACACAAGTGCCACGAGCGGCGTTGATAAAGTAGCTGCCCTCTTTCATCTGCGCGAACTGCTTAGCGCCCATCATATAGCGGGTACTTGGGACGTCTGGTACATGCAAAGTGACGATATCAGCGCTTGATAATAGCTCCTCTAAGCTGCCTACTTGTACCGCATTACCGAGCGGTAATTTGGTCACTACGTCATGATAAATGACTTTCATGCCAAAGCTCTCAGCAAGTACTGATAGCTGTGAACCGATAGAGCCATAGCCGACGATACCGATAGTTTTGCCGCGGACTTCATGCGAGTTGGCAGCAGATTTGCCCCAGCCGCCGCGATGCACAGTAGCGTTCTTTTCAGGAATACCGCGATACAGCATAATGGCTTCAGCTAATACCAATTCGGCTACTGAGCGCGTGTTTGAGTATGGCGCGTTAAAAACAGGAACCCCTAACTCACGGGCGGCTTCTAAGTCGACTTGGTTAGTACCAATACAGAAACAGCCGATACCGATAAGTTTTTCCGCCTTTTCTAACACTTCACGGGTTAACTGGGTGCGTGAGCGAATACCTACGAAGTGGGCATCTTTAATTTTCTCGATTAGCTCATCTTCATCAAGCGCGTGGCTTAGATATTCAATATTAGTATAGCCTGCCGCATCTAACACTTTTAGCGCGTTCTCATGCAGACCTTCTAATAATAAAAAGCGGATCTTATCTTTTTGTAGTGATAATGCCATATCAAACCTATCCTATAATTTTGGTA
>JARIDJ010000025.1 GCA_029267175.1 Psychrobacter sp.
TAGCGTCTAAAGATTTAGAGCTTGGTATGCGCCTAGATAACTGGCCACCAGCTGATTTACGGGTTGATGATCGCTTCTCTTATCGCAGCCGTTAAACATTAAGGATATTTGACTATGCGCCATCGTAAGAGTGGAGTCAAGCTGGGTCGTACCGGCAGTCATCGCAAAGCTATGTTCCAGAACATGACTAACTCATTATTTGAGCATGAACTGATCAAAACTACTTTACCTAAAGCAAAAGAGCTGCGCCGCGTCGCTGAGCCATTAATCACTATGGCTAAAGAAGACAGTGTTGCTAATCGCCGTTTGGCCTTTAGTCGCATGCGTAGCAAAGCTATGGTTGGTAAGTTATTTGGCACTTTAGGCCCACGTTACCAAAATCGTCCAGGCGGCTACTTACGTATCGTTAAGTGCGGTCATCGTGACGGTGATAACGCGCCTATGGCTTATGTAGAGTTAGTTGATCGTGACTAATCTATAACTAGTTTAGATGTTGTATAAAAAAGCTCCAATTTATTGGAGCTTTTTTGTTCCTGAAATATAGCTACAACATCAGATCACTAACATCAGCGGCACCTTGTCTAATGACCTCAGGTTGAGAGCTGGTCATATCGACGATAGTAGTCAGTAACGTGGTCTTAACTCCTGCATTAATAAGCGCGTCTATTTGATTTTCTAATAACTCTTCGATATCAAATGGATCATCCAAAATATCATCGCGATTAGGGAGTATTAACGAGCTGGTTAAGATAGGCTCATCCATCGCCTCAAGTAATGCTTGAGCAATAGGGTTGCTCGGTACGCGAATACCAATAGTTTTCTTTTTAGGGTGAGCTAATTTCTTTGGCACATCTTTGGTAGCGTTCAAAATAAAAGTAATAGGCGCTGGGGTATGAGCCTTAAGTTGTTTAAATTGATGGTTATCGACCGTAGCATAATTGGCAATCTCACTTAAATCACGACACAGCAAAGTGAATTGATGCTTGTCATCAAGCTCGCGAATTTGCTTAAGTTTCTCAATTGCATCTTTAGCTCCCAAGCGGCAGCCAAAAGCATAGCTGGTATCTGTTGGATAGATAATGAGCTTATCATTACGTAGCATATCAGCCGCTTGTTCAATAAGCCTCGGTTGCGGATTTTCTGGGTGAATATAAAGAGTTTGCATACTAGCTCCTAGTTTATAGTTATTTTTTTATTATCAGCCTAATTTATTTTGAATAAATTAAGCTTTGATGATTAGTATAAAATCAAAGCGGTTTTGGATAGTAGTAGCGAGACGTTACAAATGGTGGAAAATCGTTAAACAACTAACTGTGTTCATTAAATAGGGTCAAAAACGCTCTTAGTAAAGTCTGAGCGTCTCTAGGTAAGCTTTGCGGATTAGCAATATAGGCTTTGGCCTGCTCATAAACATCATAAGCAAAGCTGCTATCGCTAGTATCAAAATCGGCAAACAGGTTATCTTGCGAGACTTGAAAAGGCCTGTTGCAAGCTAGAGTAAATAAGCATTCTAATGCTTGCGGTTTGATCTCTACGCGCTCAAAAGCTCGCTGCTGCGCCTCATTACGCCCATCAGCAGCATACCAGTAGCCAAAGTCGCTAAGCTGCCGACGAGCCTTACCAGCGATACACCAATGGCTGATCTCGTGCAAAGCACTGGCAAAAAAACCGTGCGCAAATTCAATACGGGCAGGGTTGTCGTTATCTGCTGGAAAATACTCAGGCTCATGCTCACCTCTTACCAGCTGTACCTGCTGATCGGCAAATAAGCGATTAAATAATGTTATTAAAGCTTCAGTAGCTTTGTGCTCATCGGCTAATAGTTTAAGATCATTAAAATCGAACACTTTATTACCGCTACTGTCTAAATAAGGCTTATGAATTTTGCTTGGCAGTAAATCATTAAGTTCCGCCAATAATTTACTAGCATCATTACTAGTCAGTAACTCAGAAAAGGTAACAGTTGTTTTATTTTTGGTAATAAAATTGGTAGCAATAAGAGAAGTCATAAAAAGTACTAATTATCTAGAAATATTAACGAAGAGGGCATCACTAAAAGGTAGTGTTTAAAGATTAGAGGTATTGCAGCGTTAACTTAGCAGGGCTTATCAATAATGTCTAAAAATAAAGCCAATTAAACGCTATCTTAAGCCAACAAAAACAGTAACATACTAGCGCTAGTGTCGAATCGTGCTTTCGGTTAGTATGGCAGGCAACATTATACCCCATTTTCATCCGCGAGGCCGCTTATGTCATCTTCTCAAACTAACTCAAAAACAACGACTGCTATTGATGATAATCAGGCTAAGTCGTCCACTTGTATGCCTGAGCATATCTCGTTAAACAAGTGGGAGGATACCGGCTTTGAATGGCAAGGTGCCGTTGCTCCTGTAGATTTTGAGCGTCTAAATGCTTTATTAACCACTGAGCATAAGCAAGCTAATCTACACATAAAAACCAAGCTATATCGTCATAATAATGTGCTGCATTTGTCTTTTGAGGTTGATGGCGAGGTATGGCTAACCTGCCAGCGCTGTCTGCAACCGGTAGCAACCGATCTGACTGATGATTATGATATTGCATTGTTAGAGGAGGAGAGTCAGGCAAGCTTAGTCGATGAAGAGCAGGACTATCTGTTATTAGAGGAAGTCGTTGATAATCAAACGCCTGAACGCTTATTGCCTTTCAAAAAGCTAATTGAGGACGAGCTGCTACTAAAAGTGCCAATGGCACCTAAACATGATGATTGTGAGATGAGTGTTGAGCAGTTTGGCGAGATACCCGAAGAGGAAGAGGGTGAAAATCCTTTTGCCGCTTTATCCGCATTAAAGGATAAGCTGTAGTTTTTAAATCCCTTTTTTGTCAACTCTACACAGAAGAGTTTGCAGCAGGGCTTTATTAATGCGTAAAAGATGCGTATAATGTCCCGTTTATTGCACTCTGGCAACAAGCTGCTTGTGAATAAAATTGATTAAATAAAATATTTGTAGAGTTTAGATTTAGTCAGCGGGTTCATACCAGTAGCAAACTCATTAATTTAGTACTGTATTAGCTTATAGTGATTTAGATTTTATAAGTCATAAGCGTAAGTCAGTATCGATTAAAGCTGAATTTTAAGCTTACCCCTTTTTAAGTATAGGAGCTATATCATGGCTGTTCAAAAAAGTCGTAAAAGCCGTTCTCGTCGTGACATGCGCCGCTCACACCATCGTATGGAAGTGGCTGAATTGAGCGTTGATGCTACTACCGGTGAGAAGCATCGTCGTCACCACATGACTAAAGACGGTTTTTATCGTGGTCGTCAGTTATTCAAAGTTAGTCAAGACGCTTAATTTATTAGTCAAATAGTAAAGGTCTCAATCTAAAATAATCGCTGTCTGTTCTAATAGGCAGCTTTTATATTGCTGACCATTTACTATCGATCATTATGAATTATGCTGATAAAAGCCAAGTTATCTTGCTATTATAAATTTAATAGTTCGATGGCTTGGCTTTTTGTCGTTTATTATTTGATTGTCTATCTGAGTTTATGCTCAAGTCTCAACTTAAGTCGCTATGATAATCGCTTAGAGCAGTGTATAGTTTGCTAATGCTAGATAGCTGTCAGTCTTACTCTTTTATCATTTTTATCATGGGTGATGAGATTGGCTTGCAACACTAGCATTTGCTATTATTTTTGTTATTACCCTATTTTTGCGACGATAATTGGTTCAAACAAAGAGCGCTTTTAATCATTAAGGAATATTGGCTATGGCATCAACGCCTGATACGATAACAACAAAGCCCCGTATTGCAATTGTCTTTCCTGGGCAAGGTGCGCAAGCAGTCGGTATGACCGCAGAGCTTGCTGAGATTTATCCGCAAATTCATGAGACTTTTAATGAGGCAAGTGAGGCCCTTGGAGAGGACTTATGGGCGATCTGTCAAGATGAAGAGCGCTTAAATCAGACCAAATATACTCAGCCTGCTTTGCTAGCTGCTAGCATTGCTATTTGGCGAGTACTAAAAGACAAGCTAGCTCAAAAAAATATTACTCCTTGCTATATGGCAGGTCATTCTTTGGGGGAGTATAGTGCGCTGTGTGCCTCTGGGGTGATAAGTTTCGCTGAGGCCATACAGCTAGTGCATAAGCGCGGCCAGTTAATGCAAGAGGCGGTTGCAGGGATTGAGACCGCTATGGCTGCCGTATTGGGTCTTGAGGACAATCGCGTTGAGACTTTATGTGAGCAAGCGACAGAGCACGTTGATGGCGCTATCGTTAATGCGGCAAATTTTAACAGCCCAGGACAAGTGGTTATCTCTGGCAATGCGATAGGGGTAGCGGCGGTTATTGATAAAGTACAAAACACTGGCAAAAAAGCCATTCCTCTAAAGGTTAGCGTCCCTTCGCATTGTGCCTTGATGGAGCCTGCTAGCCAAGCTTTAGCCGAAGCTTTGGCGGCTATTCAGTTTGACCAAGCGACTATTCCGGTTATTCAAAACCGTCACGCTCATGTTGAGACTAGCGCCCAAGGTATCAAGCAAGCCTTGACCGAGCAGCTTAGTGAAGCGGTACTGTGGTCAAAAACTATGCAAGAATTGGCAGATAAACAAATTAATATTTTAATCGAATGTGGCAGCGGTAATGTACTTAGTAATTTGGCAAAACGTCAGGCTCAGCCTATTACTTGTTATCCTACTGATAAGCCAGCTCGTCTTGATAAGTTAATGGAGATATTATCATGAGTCGTACAATCACCTTAGTAACAGGGGCTAGCCGAGGGATCGGTAAAGCGGTCGCCAAACGTTTCGCCAAAGAAGGCCATTTTGTCATTGGTACGGCAACGACTGAAAAAGGCGCAGCTTTAATCGATGATTATTTGCATGATTCTGGTGGTATAGGCCGGGTATTGGATGTCTGCGACCCAGCACAAATTGACAAGCTATTTGAAGAGATCGAAAGCGTTTATGGTGCCGTGCAAGTACTGGTCAACAATGCTGGTATCACTAAAGACGGCTTATTGATGCGCATGAAAGATGAAGATTGGGAAAGTGTGATCGACACCAACTTAACCTCTGTCTACCGCATGAGTAAGCGCGCTGTTCGCGGTATGATGAAAGCTCGCCGTGGTCGTATTATCAATATCAGCTCAGTGGTGGCGCAGATGGGTAATGCTGGCCAGTCCAACTATGCTGCTACTAAGGCTGGTTTGGAAGGTTTTAGTCGTACTTTAGCGCGTGAGATTGGCTCACGGCAAGTGACTATCAACTGTGTCGCGCCTGGTCTTATTGAAACGGATATGACCGATGAGCTTGATGAGCGCTTGCTAAATTCTATGCTAGATGCGGTGCCTATTGGCCGTCTAGGTCAGCCAGAAGATATCGCTGCAGCGGTGCTGTTTTTGGCAGGTGATGAGGCCAGTTACATAACCGGCGCCGTTCTGCCCGTTAATGGTGGTATGTATATGTAGTTTGCTACAACGCGTACAAAAGCAGTCATAAAACTTAAATATTAAATGTTACATTAGTCCTATAATAATTTGTGTGAACGAGTGTAAACTCTAATAAATGCTGTTATAATGACGGACACTTTTAGACCAAAGCCCAATACTATAGTGAATTGATTATAGTAAATTGTTGTCAAATACCAAAAAGCTTGGCATGATGATGGTGTTTTTCTGCGAATTTATTCATAATCCTAAAGCCAATAGACAACTGGTCAACAATTCTCAAATCGATAGATAAAAAGGAGTATTTTTAATGAGTAATGATACTGAGCTAAAGATAAAATCTGCAGTAGCAGAGCAATTAGGTATGAACGTTGAAGACGTAAAAAACGAAGCTTCTTTTATGGAAGATTTGGGCGCTGATTCTTTAGATCTAGTTGAGTTAGTCATGTCGTTCGAAAGTGATTTTGGTATCACTATTCCTGATGAAGACTCAGCTGAATTGACTACCGTACAAAAAGCAATTGATTACGTACAAGCACAGCTATAATTACTAACAGGTATGATAAGTTGCTATTTAAATTGCTATTAACATAACTAGCAAAAACTAATACCCGTTATTGATTTTACCGCTTATCTGTATAGATAAGCGGTTTTTTTGTCTTTATCAGCTTAACTTAGCAAAAGTTATCAGCTATTAAAGCAGATTTTTTAGCTTAACATTACTCAACATACCGCTACTATGCAAAGTCGTTGCCTTTGTTATAATCATAAAGTCCAAGACAGTTGCTGACTGTCGTTTGTTATAACTGAAAGCTTTCATAAGTAACAAACGATTAGAGTCAGTAGAAAAAATAAATAATTAATAAAATATCTGAAGGAGTAGTTAAATGGGAATATTCAGCTTTGCAAAAGATATCGGTGATAAGATTTTTAATCGTGATGATGATAAACATGAGGCCAAAGTCGAGACCAAAGCCGATGCCAATACCCCTGTAAAAGATAGCGAACCATCAGCACAATCGGTAGCTAATATTTTGCTGCGCCGCATCCAGCAGCAAAATCTGCACATTAGTAATCTAAAAGTTAAGTATAACGGTTCAACAGATACTGCCGAGATTAGTGGTAATGCCAAGACGCAAGCGGATCGTGAAAAAGCGATTATTGCTATAGGTAACGTCCAAAACGTAGCCAAGGTCATTGACAATATCGATATCGAAGAAGATGCACCAGAATCAACTATGTATACGGTCAAATCTGGTGATAGCTTATCAAAAATCGCTAAGGACGTTTATGGTTCGGCTAATGACTATATGAAAATATTTGAAGCTAATAAGCCGATGTTATCTGATCCTGACAAAATCTACCCAGGTCAAGTACTTCGTATTCCTAAGCCATAGATTCTATAAGAGCTAATTATTAAATTGGCTCATAGTAATCATTTTAAAGACGTCTCTTATGCATTAAGAGGCGTTTTTTATTGCCTTTATTTTGAATTAGAGTGATCATTAGCGGCTAGTCTGCTAGCTTGCTCTTCTATAGCCCAGTGAATATGCTCATCTAACATCTCACTATGCACCGTCAGCTTAGATTTAAGTTGTTGAACGGTCTCTTGACTGGCATTGGCATTGCCTAAGCCGATAGCGATATTGCGCAAAAAATTGACATAGCCGGTGCGCCGTAGCGGACTACCTTCGGTATATTTTAAGAAGTCCGACTCTCTCCACTGCCATAATTCTAGTAAGCTACTACTATCAAGCTGGTGGCGAGGCTCAAAATCCTTAACGCTGGTTATTTTGGCATAACGATTCCATGGACAAATCAGCTGGCAGTCATCACAGCCAAACACGCGGTTGCCAATAGCTCGCCGATATTTAGTATCGATAACGCCATCATGCTCAATTGTTAAGTAGGAGATACAAGCGGCCGCATTGAGCTCATGGGGCGCGACAATCGCTTGAGTCGGGCAGATGTCAATACAGGCGGTGCAGCTACCACAATGAGGGCTAACAGGCTTGTCATCAGGAAGCTCAAGACTGATAAATAACTCGCCTAAGACGAAGAATGAGCCGGCTTGTTTATTGAGTAATAAAGTATGCTTACCCGTCCAGCCAAGGCCCGCTGCATCAGCGATAGGCCGCTCAAAAATAGGCGCTGAGTCACTAAAGGGGCGAAAGACAAAATCGCAGTTAGCGCCGATATCCGCACCAATAGTTAAGGATTGCCATTCTGGTAGCATCGCTTCTATCTTTAACGCCAGTTGCTTTAGGCGGCTACGCATCGTCTTATGATAATCACGACCACGCGCATAGCGCGCAATGATGCCGTGATTCGGTCGATCATTGTCTTCAATAGTGCGCGGTTTAGGAGTCTCAGTCAGATAATCCATCCGCACACTAATGATAGTTTTTGCGCCTATGACTAACTGCTCAGGATGGGCACGCAAGTGATGATTATTATGCATAAACTGCAACTGCCCCTCATAACCTTTGGCAAGCCACAGCTCAAGTTGCTTAAGTTGCTGTTTAAATAAAGGATGCTGCACCGATATAAAACCACAGTCGGTAAAGCCTAACGCTTGCGCTTGCGTCTTAATCCAGCGCTTTATATCTTCAGCGCTATTAATAACCATTTTTTCAGTGCTAGTAATTTCAGTGCTAGCGATAGGGTGTGTAGATGATTTCATAAAGGAAAATACAGAGCTAAATGGGCGAATGGTATTATGTCATGATAAGCGAGTCTAACTCAAAAAAGATAGCAAGATTATGATGATATCGATACAGAAGATGAAGCTGATATTTGCTAGGCTTATGCTAATCTTTTTATAAAAACCGATAATAACTGATAATAACTAAGGACTTTTTATGTCTACTAAAGCTATATCTAGCAAAAACCTATCAACCTCAAATCCTTCAGTGATGCCCATTGCTTTGTATAATAGCCAGCAAGTTTATACAATGGAGCAAGACTGGTTTGCTCAAGGTTATGACAGTTTTGCCTTGATGCAACAAGCCGCTTGGCAAATGACACAGCGTATTATTGAGCTTGAGAGTACTAAAAATAGCGGCTTAGATAGCGAATTAGTTAGCAATGACCACTATCATCATCGTATAAAAGCTCAGTCATTAAGGACTGGTAAACGATTAATACTCTGGGTCGGGCAGGGTAATAACGGTGGTGACGGTTGGCTAATTGCACTGTATTTACAGCAAGCAGGCTGGCAGGTTAAAGTGATTACCGTTGGCATAGAGGATATTGAGAAAGTAAATAACAATAACAAAGCAGAGGATAGTAGCGAAATAGCAGCATCAGCGCAGATTGATGACGCTATTAAAGCACGACGTATGGCCTTAGCTGCGGATTGTCCTTATGTGCGTTTTGAGGATAATGAGTTTAGCGCTGATAGTTTGCTTAACGCTGATATTTATATCGATGCTATCTTTGGGATAGGTTTAGATCGGGCTCCAGAAGGCGCTTATAAACAGGCTATCACTACCTTTAATCAACTGGCTAAACAAGCAGACGCCTTAGTCGCTGCGGTAGATATTCCAAGTGGCTTGGTCGCAGCTACCGGGCAAGTCTTTGAGGGTTTGGCTATAAAAGCAGATGTGAGCTTATGCCTTGTCGCTCGTAAGCTTGGTTTACATACTAAAGATGGCATGGATTATGCTGGCACAGTAATTGATCTACCGTTGATACCTATAAAACCAACTTTGCCTAGTGCAACTTTGCTGAGTACCGCTTATGCGCTAGCCTCGCGTCAGCAAAACAGCTACAAAGGCAGCTACGGTCACGTGTTAGTAATAGGCGGCAACCGTATAGATGGTTCACAAGGTATGGGAGGGGCCGCTATCCTCTCAGCATCTAGTGCTATGGCGACGGGTGCTGGCAAGATAACGGTCGCCTGTCACGATGCTTTTCATGGAGCACTATTAACCTCTTTGCCTGACGCTATGACTGTTGATCTGCACGATGTCGATGGCGTCAAATCCTTGATCAAGGAAGCAAGCGTCATCGCTATTGGCATGGGATTAGGTCGCGATGAGAAAGCTAAGGACTTATTTATTAATTATATCCAAGCTATCATAAGTGCAGAGAAAGCTGTAGTTATTGATGCTGATGGCCTCTATCATCTAGCAACGCTGCAAAGAGAAAATCATCCGCTAATCAAAGAGCTAAAAGCTCATAGTAAAAAGCAAAAAGTATATTTGACTCCGCACAGCGGCGAGGCGGCAAGACTCTTGGATACGGATATTACAAAGATAGAGGCAGATCGTATAAGCTCAATCAAACAATGCGCTGATAGCTATGGTGGTGATTGGGTCTTAAAAGGTGCTGGATCCTTGATATTAGAACAAGGCTTAGGGCAACAAGGTCTTGAGTCGGCAATTTACATCTGCGCCGTGGGTAATCCAGGAATGGCGACTGCCGGTATGGGTGACGTGCTCTCAGGAGTCTGTGCCGGACTGATAGCGCAGCAAGATCTACTTGATAAGCAGCGAAGTCTGGCTCAAGCAGCTCTCATTCATGGTTTGGCTGGGAATGTACTGCTAGATCAATTGGGAGGTCCGACCTCAAATATAAGCAGATCCGCTTTAATGATAGGGCAGCGAGGCATGCAAGCACAAGATATGCCAGCTGCCGTTCGTCATGTGATGGAGCTGTTAACTCAGTAAGAGGCTAGTAAGTTTTAAAATCTTTGAAGCTCATAACTTATTTTGAAGCTAATAACTAATAGTGCTATTAATTACAATATTGATTAATAGCTTGCTGTACTCGCTCACGTTTGAGCTCAATCTCGCGACTGTCTAAATATTCGCGTTTACCGTTAGCGTCCATCTCATAAATGCGGCCACCTACGTTGAGATTCGTCAAATTATTGCGTAATGATTGGCAACGCTGGGCATTGGCATTGGCTTCTTGCTCCTTAATACGTGCCTCTAACTGCTCGATGCGCTGCGCTTCAGCATCTTTTGGAGCCGTGTTTGCATTATCACTGGTTCTACCAGCCATTTGGCCAGGATCTGCTTGACGCCCATCGCTACGAAATTCAATCATCTCGACATTTTTGCCATTTTGCGGTGCATGTTGACTGTACTTAACCTCGCCATATGCTCCAACAGACTTATAGACCTGAATAGCATGACTTGAATTGATAGATGCTAATAAAACAGCTGTAGTCAGCAAACCTAAAAAAAGTTTAGATAAGGTCGTTTTTAAAGGGGCATAAAGCATTCACAGCGTCCTTTTACTTATAAAAAGTGAGGTTTTATTTAGTGACGTTTCTATATGGTTATATCAACCTATAAAAAGTAACCAGCTATAAGAGGTAATAGTTAACTACAAACATGAGACTATGAGCATATTATACATAATAATAAAAACTTAGCTCAATTTTAGCAAAAAACATTCGCCACGGTTTAGGTAAAGTTTTTTATTTAACACCCTGTTTTAAAGCTATAAAATCATATATTAGCTTATAACTCTATTCCAGCCTTACAAAACTTATAGTTAGGTTTGGGCTTCATAAGTTTTTCTTGACAATAGCGGTTAAAACGGTGACTATAATGACAGTTGGTTGGTCAGTGAGCGGCATCTATGATATTGCCGTAGCACTTGAAAATAAGGTCTGCAAACGACTTATCAGTGGTTTTGTCAGCTTTATTTTCTTTGTGACAATAGTGCAGCAAGGATAGCAGTCATCAATAGGCTTGTTGTCGCTTGTGCTATTTGTCTCCGGACTTATCGGTCTACAATGACTAAGAAAAACTTATTATTTAATTATTTATACACCTGTAACTTATAATCCGATTTATTAGCTATTAATAGTGGCTTGTTTATTATATAAATCGATTTGAGTAAACGTTATAAAGGTTTTATAGCTCATAACAGTAAGTACGCTAATTGAAAGTAAAGCACAATTTAATCATTGTCTTTAGGAGCACGTTTTTATAGTGTTTGCTTTTAGCTGCTCATATTATCAGTTGTTACTTTTTATCATGTTATAGGTTTAAGCCCATAATAAGCTTCCTTTATAGGTGCGTCCGCATCTAGTCATTATATCGATAATATCCCATCACAAAACTGACCCTAAAAATAGCTGTGTTCGAGTAGCAATGGGCTTTATATGTTATAAAGCTAAGCTATTTTTGCATAGTGGGTAGATACTCTTCTATGGACAATGATGAGCACTATTTTTGAGTAGTATAGGCAGCTTAATTCTTAATTAGGCACTAATAACTACTTATAAAAGCTGCGACTCTGCGCTGTAAATAAAGGTGATGATAGTGACGCAAACTACGCAAAGTCCGAATATGACCGGACATACGCAAACGGCTAATGCCGCCAAAAATTTCGAAGAAAAGCAGCAACAGCTTGCTGAAGGTAATCACGAGCCTGTGATGCTATCAGGTGCTGAGATGCTGATTCAAGCGCTGACTGACGAAGGCGTCAAGTATATCTTCGGTTATCCCGGTGGAGCAGTTTTGCATATTTATGATGCGCTGTTTCAACAAGAAACTATTGAGCACATTTTGGTGCGTCATGAGCAGGCGGCAGGCCATATGGCGGATGCTTACTCACGAGTGACGGGTAATACGGGTGTGGTACTCGCCACCTCAGGCCCTGGCGCGACCAATACGGTAACGGCTATCGCGACGGCCTTTATGGACTCAGTGCCGATGGTAGTTATCTCAGGTCAGGTACCTAGTAGCCTTATCGGTGAAGATGCCTTCCAAGAGACCGATATGGTAGGTGTCTCTCGTCCTATCGTTAAGCATAGCTTCCAAGTGCGCCATGCTAGTGAAATTCCGATGATTGTCAAAAAAGCTTTTCATATCGCCAGCTCCGGTCGTCCAGGCCCTGTGGTTATCGATGTGCCAAAAGATATGACTGCGCCTAGCGAGAAGTACGCTTATGAGTATCCAGCGGAAGTCGTCATGCGCTCTTATCAGCCATCAATGAAAGGTCACGGCGGTCAGATCAAAAAAGCGGTTGAGACTTTACTAGCGGCCAAGCGTCCAGTAGTTTACTCAGGTGGCGGTGTCATTTGGAGTGATGCGCACACGGAGCTTCGCGATTTGGCGCATCGTTTGAATTTGCCCGTGACTAATACCTTAATGGGTCTTGGTGCTTTTGATGGTACTGATGAGCAGTTCTTAGGTATGCTAGGTATGCATGGCACTTATGAGGCCAACATGAGCATGCACCACGCTGATGTTATCTTGGCAGTGGGCGCGCGTTTTGATGATCGCGTCACTAATAATGTCAAAAAATTCTGTCCAAACGCGACAATTATTCATATTGATATTGATCCGGCTTCGATCTCAAAGACTATTTTTGCCCATATTCCTATTGTAGGCGATGTCAAATCTGTACTCACGGACATGCTTGATATCATCGGAGACGATAAAGAACTTGATCAGCCAGCATTAACCGATTGGTGGTCGCAGATTAATGAATGGCGTAAGCGTCATGGCCTTCGTTATGATACTAGCACTGAGCACGGTATCAAGCCGCAAAGTGTAGTGCAAGCGCTAGACAAAGTGACGAATAGCAATGCCATTATCACCAGTGACGTCGGTCAGCATCAGATGTTTGCCGCTTTGTATTACACTTATAGAGAGCCGCGTCAATGGCTAAACTCAGGTGGTCTAGGTACGATGGGTGTGGGACTGCCTTATGCGATGGCCGCTAAATTGGCTTGTCCGGAGCGTGATGTCGTTTGTATCACTGGTGAGGGCTCTATTCAGATGAATATTCAAGAACTATCGACTTGCCTGCAATATAACTTACCGGTCAAAATCTTAAATATTAACAATGCTCAGCTTGGTATGGTTAAGCAGTGGCAAGACATGCTCTATGAGGGCCGTCATGCTCAGTCTTATATGAATTCTTTACCCGATTTTGTCAAATTGGTCGAGAGCTACGGTCATGTTGGGATAAAGATCACTGACCCTGAAACCATGGAAGCACAAATAGCTGAAGCCATGGCTATGACAGATAAGCTAGTATTTATTGATGTCTATGTTGATCGTAATGAGCACGTCTACCCTATGCAAATAGCAGGACAGACGATGCGTGATATGTGGCTAACCAAAGGAGAGCGTACCTAATGCAACAACCCCATTTGATCTCGGTATTAATGGAAAACGAAGCAGGATCGTTGTCGCGATTGGTCGGTTTATTCTCGCAGCGTGGCTACAATATCGAGACCTTGAACGTCGCTCCAACGGATGATCCAACTATCTCACGTTTGACGCTAACGACGATTACCTCTCCTGAAAAAATAGAGCAAATCACCAAGCAGTTGCATAAGCTTATCGAAGTGGTTAAAGTGCTTAATCTATCGGATACGGTTCACGTAGAGCGCGAGCTGATGCTGATTAAAGTACGAGCTACAGGAAGTACTCGCGAAGAGATTAAACGTAGCGCTGATATTTTCCGTGCACAAATCGTTGATGTTAACGCCAATTTATATACTATTCAGATCGTAGGTGACAAAGCCAAGCTCGATGGCTTTATCGATACTATTGGTCGTGAGAGGGTATTAGAAGTGGTACGCTCTGGGGTCATCGGTATCGCTCGCGGTGAAAAAACGTTAAGCGTCTGATAAACGGTACAACTATTATTTATTTAAAACTGTAAACTCAAGCTCTAAACTTATTTTTATTATTACTATGAAGCTTATAGCAGACAGTCGTTAGACAGACTGTTGCTGCTATAAGCGTTTACTAGCCATGGCTTCCCATGATTGAGGAAAAGGACTCTATATATGAACGTTTTTTATGATAAAGACTGTGATCTCTCTATTATCCAAGGCAAAAAAGTAGCCATTATTGGTTACGGCTCACAAGGCCATGCTCATGCTCTAAACTTACAAGACTCTGGCGTGGACGTCACGGTCGGTCTTCGCGCCAATTCTGGCTCATGGAAAAAAGCGGAAAACGCTGGCTTGAAAGTAGCTGAAGTTGCTGATGCGGTAAAAGCGGCTGACGTGGTTATGATTTTGACTCCTGATGAGTTCCAAAAAGAGCTTTATAATAATGAGATCGAGCCAAATATCAAAGAAGGGGCAACGCTTGCTTTCGCTCATGGTTTCGCTATTCATTATAACCAAGTAGAGCCGCGTCAAGATCTTGACGTTATCATGGTTGCGCCAAAAGCGCCGGGTCATACCGTACGTAACGAGTTCACTAAAGGCGGCGGTATCCCTGATCTTATCGCCGTTTATCAAGACGCTTCAGGTACAGCCAAGCAATTAGCCTTGTCTTATGCGGCAGGCGTTGGTGGTGGTCGTTCAGGTATCATTGAAACCACTTTTAAAGATGAGACGGAAACCGATCTATTTGGCGAGCAAGCAGTCCTTTGTGGCGGCGCGGTAGAGCTAGTAAAAATGGGCTTTGAGACGCTTACCGAAGCTGGTTATGCGCCAGAGATGGCTTATTTTGAGTGCTTACATGAGCTCAAGCTTATCGTTGATTTGATGTATGAGGGCGGCATCGCTGATATGAACTACTCTATCAGTAACAACGCTGAGTACGGCGAATATGTGACGGGTACTGAGGTCATCAATGAGCAATCACGCGAAGCGATGCGTAACGCGCTAAAACGCATCCAGTCTGGCGAATACGCCAAGATGTTCATCTCCGAGGGTGCCACCAACTATCCTTCAATGACTGCTCGTCGCCGTAATAACGCTGAGCATCAAATTGAGATTACTGGTGCCAAATTGCGCGGTATGATGCCTTGGATCGGTGGTAATAAAATTATCGATAAAGACAAAAACTAAGCCATAAAAGCTAAAATATAAGCGCTATTTATAGTCCTAGTTTTAAGCGTAAAGTTTTATATCAATAGTAGCCCGTGTTATCACTTTGATAGCATGGGTTTTTTATTAAGTCCTATCCGTTATAAGCATAGTAAGGTTTCTATAACCCTTATAACTTACTTGAAAACCGCTGCTGGTTCCCTCATAAAGATAGTTGCCCCAATTCTTTGACTGTTTTAGGTGTATAAATCAAGCGGCTCATAATCTAAGCTTACTTGTAAAATAACTCAAAACTAAATTTTTCTTCAAAACTATAGGTTGTGTTGTGCAAATACCAAATCTAGACTGGCTAACGCCGCAGTTCATATATATTACTCTTAGCGCCGTAGTAGCTATTCTTATTTGGATAGAGTGCTCAATGCTCAAGCGCAGTGAAGGTAAGCTGCCCAAATCAGCACTTTTTAAGTTTAGCTCTTTTGCCGATACCGCTTGGTTTTTTGTCTCAACGATCGTGCTTTATGCTATAGATTTAGCGCCACTAGCGGTAGCGGTGCCAGCCGCTTATGGTATCTACACCGTTTTTGGCTGGATATATGGCACGCGTTTACTCAAGCGTAAAGGCATTCCAGACTCGCCCGCTGATTTGGTGGTACCTGTCAAATACATCGCTTATAGCCAATCTTTTGCTATGATATTTTTTGCTTTATGTCTGTTGGTATTGGCATCGCCTTGGTTACCAATTGCTAGCTAAAAGGGTCTGAGTTATAGTAGTTTTTATTTGAGGCTTTATTTTAATAGATTTTTTTGGAATAAAAATATCATAATAGTGATATATTTCATGGACATAGGGTAAGATAGTTAGCGAGCAATATTTTACAAATATAGCTAATTTATCCTGCCATTAGCTCTAAAAGCTGCTATAATCAAGGAGTATTCATGAATGGTAAGACCATTAACGGCAGATTATCATTAAGATATTTTACTATTATTGGTTAGGCAATCGCCAATAAATTCATTGAATATTTATCAATTAATCGGTGTTGACAGTCGTCTCACCAATAGTCAAAGAGTTAGGAAAATTTATGTCTGATAAAGTTGAAGGCACTGTAAAGTGGTTTAATGAAGCTAAAGGTTTTGGTTTCATTGCACAAGATAACGGCGGACAAGACGTATTCGCTCATTACAGCGCTATCCAAGGTAGCGGTTTCAAAACCCTAGCTGAAGGCCAAAAAGTATCTTTCATCTTAGGTGAAGGTCAAAAAGGTCCACAAGCTGAGCAAATCGAAGCCCTTTAATCTTAATTACAGTTAAGCTTGATTGAATAATCAGTCACTCTTACTGTTCAAAGATTTTATTGCTACAAAGCTTACTGTGTTGTTATAACAACAAAAATATTGTTTAGACTGTATCCCAAAAGCAACCTCTGATAAGGTTGCTTTTTTTTGTTTAAATTTGAGCGGAGTTTATTAATTTATAAGCCAAATTCTTTTTGAAGTTAAAGGCATCACTTACCAATGTTCAACAGCTTCTAATACATAGTAAAAAGAAAATAACAGGCAGAGGTGGTTTGATATCTTACAATATCTATTATTTATACTATACATCTTTAATACTACTAGGAAAATAATATGGACTGGCAAGCTTGGTTTTTGATTGATTGGCAACAAGTTGTCGGTATAGCTCTATCAGTGCTTGGATTTTACTTTTGTCTTATCCTATTTACCCGTCTCAATGGTTTGCGTAGTTTCTCAAAATTATCAAGTTATGATCTGGCTATGACGGTGGGTATCGGTAGTATTTTGGCCTCTACGGTATTGTCAAAATCAACTTCGCTAATGCAGGGCGTGTTTGCTATAGCTATGTTATTTACCTTGCAAGGATTGTTATCGATCGTTAGACGAAAATTCAAACCCGTTAAAGCGCTTATTGATAACCAGCCTGTTATTTTGATGGCAAATGGAGAGTATCTTTTTGATAACTTAAAAGAGGCGAAGTTAAGTGAGAATGATATCAAGCAGATATTACGCAAAAACGGGGTCAAATCTAA
Organism: Psychrobacter sp.; assembly: GCA_029267175.1. Lineage (GTDB taxonomy): Bacteria > Pseudomonadota > Gammaproteobacteria > Pseudomonadales > Moraxellaceae > Psychrobacter. The sequence goes on from JARIDJ010000025.1 coordinate 17,243, forward strand.
GTCTGAGGTCTTTGCAGTCATTATGGAGACCACCGCTGACATAAGTGTCATAAAAACTAGCGATACTAGTCCTGATTGGTCATTGTTTGATGATATTCGCGATAATAAAATCCTGGTAACCGCCTATGATAACGGTATTAAGCAAAAAAATAGAGTTGAGGTGTTTTCGAAACAATAACAAAAAGTTAAGCAATTCGCGAGTCACTAATGCTATAAAGGGTACTAATAGCAAGGCTTCAAAAAGACTAGCAAGCCAAGTATACTTTTAATTATGGTATTTATTCAAATACTTATAAATTTATGACCCATTATTCACGGCGTCATCTTGACCTACAGGCCTTGCTCACGCAAGATAGTCAGGTCTTATAGTTAGCTTAATGAACAAGTACAATAAACCAGCTTAACCAATAAATAGCGTTAGTCTGATTTATGATAGTGAATCTTCATTTTAAAAGTAAACTCTCTAATAACCATAAATAAATGGTTTTAATCCATAATATCTAAAAAAAGAGGAATGTATGAAAGCATTAGTCGCGGTCAAGCGTGTCATTGATTATAACGTAAAAGTTCGTGTCAAAGCCGATCACTCTGGGGTAGATTTGTCGAACACCAAGATGTCTATCAACCCATTTGACGAGATCGCTGTTGAAGAAGCAGTACGTCTTAAAGAAGCGGGCGTCATTGATGAGATCATCGTCGCCTCTATTGGTCCAAAAGAGTCACAAGAGCAAATCCGTGCCGCTCTAGCTTTAGGAGCTGACCGCGGGGTATTGGTACAGACTGACGAGAAGCCATATCCTTTGCAAGTGGCTAAAATCCTAAAAAGCATTGCTGAGTCGGAGTCTACCGATATTATTTTACTAGGTAAGCAAGCTATCGACGATGATAATAACCAAACTGGTCAGATGTTAGCGGCGCTAATGGGTATCGGTCAGGGTACTTTTGCCTCAGAAGTAAAAGTCGAAGGTGATAAAGTTAACGTCACTCGTGAGATTGATGGTGGTCTACAGACGGTTGCATTGACGTTACCAGCGGTTATCACTACTGACCTGCGTTTGAATGAGCCACGTTACGCTAAGCTGCCTAATATCATGAAAGCGAAGAAAAAGCCGCTTGATGAAAAAACCCCAGCCGATTTTGGTGTAGATATGACCTCTATGCAGCAAATTACTAAGGTTGAGCCACCTGCTGAGCGCAAAGCTGGTATTACAGTGAAATCAGTGGATGAGTTGGTTGATAAGCTCAAAAATGAAGCTAAAGTAATCTAATATTTTAAGGATTTAGTGCTATCAAAAAATAGTATTAATAGATTGATAGCGATGACCTTTTATATTTACAAAACAATGATTACGCGAACTTATAAAGGATAAAACAATGGCCATTTTGGTATATGCAGAACATGACAATGCCAGTCTAAAAAAGGCAACTCTAAATACTATCGCTGCTGCGAAAAAGATGGGCGATGACGTTCATGTATTAGTCGCTGGTAGTGGCGCGCAAGCCGCAGCCGATGAAGCGGCAAAAGCGGAAGGCGTGAGCAAAGTATTGTTAGCGGACAACGCCGCTTATGAGCATCAATTAGCCGCAAACATTGCTTTATTAGTGGCTGATGTGGCAGGCGATTATAGTCATATCGTCGCTCCTGCTACTACTACTGGTAAAAACTTCATGCCGCGCGTAGCAGCTTTGCTTGATGTAAGCATGCTATCAGAGATCTCAGCGGTTATAGATGCACAAACCTTTGAGCGTCCTATCTATGCAGGTAATGCTACTGCTACCGTTAAGACCTCGGAGGACAAAGTAGTGGTCACAGTCCGTACCACTGCTTTTGATCCAGTCGCTAGCGAAGGGGGTTCAGCCACCGTTGAAACTATCGATAACGTACAAGATGCAGGAAAATCAAGCTTTGTCAATGAAGAGATGGCGAGCTCTGATCGTCCAGAGCTTACCTCAGCTGGCATCGTCGTTTCTGGTGGCCGCGCGTTAGCTAATGGCGAGAACTTCACTAAATATATCGAACCACTAGCTGATAAGTTAGGGGCTGCTATTGGTGCATCGCGAGCAGCAGTTGATGCCGGTTATGTGCCTAATGATATGCAGGTCGGTCAAACGGGTAAAATCGTTGCGCCGCAGCTTTATATCGCTGCTGGTATCTCAGGCGCTATTCAGCATTTAGCCGGTATGAAGGACTCTAAAGTTATCGTAGCTATCAATAATGATCCAGAAGCTCCGATAGCTAGTGTTGCTGATTATTTCTTAGAAGCAGATTTGTTTGATGCTTTACCTGAGCTAACTAGTAAAATCTAAGTGATCAGTCCAAAAAGATTATAATTAATTAAACCCTACTATTAAAAATAGTAGGGTTTTTTATTGGTCGATTTTTATATTTAGCGAGTTGCCTACGATAGTTATGACAGACGCTAAGGATAGCTTTAGTATTAACTATAACTTCTTTGCCGCAAAGTCTCATAAAGACACAGTGAGCCTGCAATAGCGACGTTTAAGCTTTCTTGACCATTGGGCTGCGGTAGCGCAATTGGGGTAGCGCACTGCATCAGCTCATCGCTAACTCCTTGACCTTCGTGACCCATTATCCAAGCTACTGGCTTAGATAAGTCATAATCATAAATAAGGGTATCGGTATGCGAGCTGGTAGCTAATAAAGGAGACTTTACCTTAGCTAAAATATCATCAATAGCTAAATTCTCATAAATTGTTAGCGCAAACTGAGCGCCCATGCCAGCACGCAAAGTCTTAGGTGACCATGCCTGTGCGCTGTTGATCGTGCAAAGTACGGTCTCAATACCAACAGCGGCAGCGGTGCGCAACAACGTACCGACATTACCGCTATCTTGTATATCGTTTAAGATCAAGCAGTCACTCTCAATCACTGGTAGATCTAACGCAGGTATCTTGATGATGGCCATGATATCAACGCCAGTGCCAAGCGTACGGATACTGCTGTATAGCGAGTCGGACAAAATCATAACGCTGCTATATGTAGGCAGGCGCGATAGTATCTGCTGTACCTCGCTATGACTTTGCGCTGACTCAGCTACTAATACTTGCACCAGCGAGTAGTCACTACGTAAGGCAGCATCCAGCAAATGAATGCCTTCTATGACCGTTTGCGCTTGCTTTTTGCGCTGGCGAGCTTGAGTCAGTAGAGCTTTGGCTAGCTTTACCGTGGCATTTTTGTCTGAGGTAATAAGCTCGGTAGGATTAGAGATCATAAAAGGCCATTTAAGGTTTTAACAGTTAGATTGATAATAAAGCGTAGAATAAAATTTTTAAAAGTGGGTGTTATTCGCCGTGCTGAATATGTAACTGCTTGATATAGTCCACTTCATTTTTACTACCTAATACCACAGGAACGCGCTGATGGATATCGGTAGGTTCAATATCTAAGATACGAGTGACCGCATCGGTTGCCATACCACCAGCACGCTCTATAAGTAAGCTCATAGGATTGGCTTCATACATCAAGCGTAATTTACCAGCCTTATTGGCATACTTAGTATCAAAAGGATAAGTAAATAGACCACCGCGGCATAAAATACGGTGTACGTCGCCGACCATAGCAGCGACCCAGCGCGTATTGAAGTCGCGACCCCTTACGCCTGTCTCTCCAGCAATGACCTCATCGATATATTGCTGCATAGGCTTGCGCCAATAACGATAGTTTGAGGCATTGATAGCATATTCGCTGGTGTCGGCGGCGATTTGTACATGATCATTAATCAATAAATAATCACCGCTGTCAGGGTCTAAGCTGAACATCACCACTTTGTCATTAACGCTCAAGGCTAGCATAGTGGATGTGCCATATAATAAGTAGCCTGCTGCTAGCTGCTGCGAGCCGGCTTGCAAAAAGTCTTGATCTTCACTGCTATGACCTTGGCGCTGATAAGGCAAAATTGAGAAAATAGTACCCACTGCCATATTGATATCAATGTTGGAGGAGCCATCGAGTGGATCAAATAAAATCAGCAAGCTGCCATCTTTATTGGCTGGAGTTGCATGATCAAGCTCTTCTGAGGCAACTCCTGCGCAATGAGGGTTTTGTGCTAGTGCTTTTAGTAGCATATCATTGGCTAGTACATCGAGCTTTTTTTGTTCTTCACCTTGCACGTTTTGATTACCAGCTTCACCTAAGATGTCAGCTAACGCGCCTTTTTGTAGCAGTTGTGAGATAGTTTTGCCAACCTCAGTGACGGTAGTGATAAGATCGCTGACCGCAGCGTTTGCTGAGTGCTCATTAAGATATTGTGCCAAGGTAATCATAGGGTATCCTAAAGTATAAAAGGGTAATAAGGGTGCAGGTAGTGGCTAAATCGCTAATAATTTTATTCTATTTTTCATCATTCCAAAAATCAGCTACACTATAAGAGTTCTTGACGAGAATTATTGGCTTAGGCTTATCGCTACTAATAAAGCTACTACTGCTATTTGTTATGACAAAAAAAGCTGCCCCAAAATATAAGCAATGTAAAGGGTTGATATTGACTTAAACTTTGCCAAATAGCGCCAGCTTACTCTTAATAATAGCTGAAATCGACATTCAACATAGAGCAGGGTAAAGTGTAGCAAATAAGCGCTAGAAAGTCTTTTGCTCTCTGCCTTTTGCTTTATGATTATATAAAAGTTAACAAGCGGTGTAAGTATGAATTTTTATGATTGTCTATAACAATAGTCAAAATTAGATTACCACTCTATAACCCTTTAGTCCTCTAAACCCATTTATAAAGACTTGCTACTATGTCAACTTCTACTCAAACTCATCCCGCCCAGCCTTCCTTATCTACTGACTCGGCTAAGCCTGATCCTAAAGCCATTCATGAGCAGCTCGATATCTCTCTGAGTCGTCCACAGCTCAATAGTGATGGTAGTATCCGTCATTTTTTGGGAGTAGAGGGGCTTAACAAGGCGCAATTACAAAAAATCATCGCCAAAGCTGAGACTTTTATTGATGACAATGGCCAGCTTATCAACCGTCCTGAGCTTGAAGGCTGTACGGTGATGAATCTGTTTTTTGAGCCATCCACTCGGACGCGCACCACCTTTGAGGTAGCCGAAAAGCGTCTAGGGGCGAATGTGTTAAATCTAGATATTGCCAGCTCTAGTGCCAAAAAAGGCGAGAGTCTACGCGATACGTTATGGAACTTGCAAGCAATGACGGCAGATATTTTTGTGGTACGTCATTCAGCGTCAGGAGCCGCACATTTTATGGCAACAGAGGTGACACCCGACATTGCTATTATCAATGGCGGCGATGGCTGGCACGCGCACCCGACGCAAGGGATGCTTGATATGCTCACCATTCACCGTGAAGCGCCGCGTCCGTTTGAGGAGCTCTCAGTAGCGATTATCGGTGATATCAAACACTCACGAGTGGCGCGCTCTGATATTAGCGCGCTACAAACACTTGGGGTAAAAGATATACGAGTGATTGCCCCGCGCACACTTTTACCTAAAGGGATTGAGCGGTTTGGCGTCAATGTTTTTGAGGACATGAATGAGTGCGTGACCGACTGTGATGTCATTATGGGTTTGCGTATCCAAAATGAGCGTATTGGCTCGCCGCTGCTCGCTTCATCAAGCGAGTACTATAAGCACTACGGTATTACACCTGAGCGCGTGGCGTTAGCAAAGCCTGATGTGCTTATTATGCATCCAGGCCCGATGAACCGAGGCGTTGAGATTGCCTCAAGTGTAGCAGATGGCGCGCAGTCTGTGATCTTAAAGCAAGTTAGCAATGGAGTCGCCATTCGTATGGCAGTATTGTCGCTAGCGATGGAGGGTCAGCGCCGCCATCAAGCGCTTGCTAACTGATATTTACATACGCCTTTTTAGACTTTTTTAGACCTTTTATCGATACGGTAATAACGCTCATGACCCAAATTACAAATTCAGATACTACTATGCACGATTTACTGCCAGAGATATTTAAACAATCATTATCAGCCGCGGCTACGACTCAGCTTGCAAACTTAGATGCTAATAGTGAGAGGTGGTTATTACCGCCCTTAGTTGATCTATGTGCGCGCTTGCGTGAACCGGGGCAACAGCAGCATGGCACCCTGATCTCAGAGGGGCGTGCTGCCCGCGGTAATGGCTTTTTGCATGTGGTAACGCCGCCTGATACCAATCCTATTTTGGAGAATGGTTCTTTATTAAAAGGCTTACGTGAGCGTGCTTTGGAGGATGGTGGTATTTACTTGCACATTCTTGGCGCTTTGACTGAGGGTCTAAAAGGGCAAAACCCTTCTAATATAGCGGGTCTAAAAAAAGGCGGCTGTATCGCCGTCTCGAACGCGCGAAGACCTTTTGCTAATGACTTAGTGCTACTGCGTACTTTGGAATATGCCGCTACTTTTGGCCTAAAAGTATTTTTTTATCCTGATGAGCCTAGCCTCTCCAGCGAAGGAGTCGCGCATGAGGGTTATATCGCCTCTTATCATGGCTTGCAAGGCATTCCTTGGATCGCTGAAACGGTAGCTTTATCCACTCAGCTTTTGATGGTGGAGGAGACAGGGATTGCTGCGCACTTTAGCCAATTATCGTGCAAGTCGTCGGTTGAGCTGATGCGCTGGGCGAAAGATAAGGGTTTGCCTGTAACCTGTGATGTGGCGATGCATCAATTGTATCTAACTGATGATAATTTGGAGGGGTTCAATGCGCAAGCCTACGTATTACCGCCGCTACGCAGTAATACCGATCAGCAAGCGCTGCGCCGCGGCTTACAAGATGGCACTATAGATGCGATTTGTAGTCATCATGAGCCTCTCAATGCCACTGCCAAAAAAGCGCCTTTTGCAGAGAGTACGCCAGGCATTTCTAACTTTGATACTTTTATGGCTTTGGCCTGTCAGTTAGTGCGCGATGAGATATTAACCTTAGCGCAATTGGTTGACAAGATCTGTCTTAACCCTGCCAAAATTGCTGGTATTAGCCATCAATATGAAAGCATTGGCGGCGCTATTTTGGTAGATCCTAATATGAAGTGGCAAGTGACTAACGATACTATGCTATCCAATGGTAAAAATACGCCTTTCTTTGCGCAGCAGCTGCAGGGGCGAGTAGTGGAGACTTTCTTTGCCTAAGCACTCTTGGCCTAATAGCCGGTTGTCTAATGCTAATAGGCACAATAAAAGCACCGCTAGTGAATCGATCAAAGCGGTCGCTATTTATGAGATTGTCAAAGGGCTAGGCGCTTTATTAGGGGCAGTCGCCTTATGGCGATGGCATAGTAATCTTGAGCTGTGGCTACAGACAGCGACAGTCTCTTGGCAGCGTAACTTTGGCAAGATATTAGCGCCGCAAATAGAGAGCAGTGTGCAGATTGCGCAGCGAGCCAGTCAAAACTGGCCGCTGTTCTTATTATTTATCTGTATCTACGCCACTATTCGTTTTGTTGAAGCTTATGGCTTATGGCAGGATAAAACTTGGGCTTATTGGTTTAGCGTCTTGGGCTACGGGATATTTATTCCCGTTGAGGTATATTATCTAGTTACTAGCCCCTTTGACTGGTTTAAACTATTTATTTTGCTGCTTAATATTATTATCGTCATCATCGTTTATCGCAACATGAAACGTAAGGGTTTGATATAAAAAGCGTAATAAGCTGCTATCTATAATGTTTAACTCAATGTTTTGTGAGCTTTAGCTATAGGCTCCTCTTCGCTACGGATGCTTTTGGCAACTTTGCCGACACTAAGACCTTGCACTAATATTGAGAAGACCACCACCGCATAAGTTAAGGCTAATAAGATATCGCGCTCGGCTCCAGCAGGCAGCTGTAGTACTAACGCTACAGAAATACCGCCGCGCAGTCCGCCCCAAGTCAGCACTTTCCAAGCGCCAGAGGGTAGATTCAGTTGACGGCTAAAAGTCTTAGTGGTCATCCCTACAACGATAAAACGGGCGGCAAGAGCGATAACAATAGCTAAGCCGCCTGCGATAAATAAATTGCCAGAGTAAGCAATGATGACGATCTCAAGTCCTATTAACACAAATAAAATAGCGTTTAAGATCTCATCGATTAATTCCCAAAATAGGTCGATGTAGTGCCGCGTTTTATCGCTCATGGCTAAAGCGCGGCCGCGATTACCGACCATCAAGCCCATCATCACCATCGCTAATGGCCCTGATAGATGCCAGTGACTAGCAAGAGCATAGCCACCAATGACGCCAGCCAAAGTAAGTAACACCTCTTCTTGATAGCTATCGATGCTCTTAAGTAAGTAGTACAAAATAGCGCCTAGCCCTAAGCCAAAGACAATACCGCCGCCGGCCTCTACGGCTAAAGTATGAGCAACATAATTGGCCGTTGGAATATCACCGCTGGTTAAAATCCCTAATAAAATAACAAAAATGACTACGCCGATACCATCATTAAATAAGGACTCGCCAGCGATGACGGTCTCCAAACTTTTGGGCGCGCCAGCAGAAGCTAAAATACCCATGACAGCAATAGGATCAGTTGGCGATATTAACGCACCAAATAACAAACACCAGATAAAGGGTAGAGAAAAACCTAACAGTGGCAGCATCAAATAAATAGCAGTGGCTATCAGTACGGCAGAGACGATAGTGCCAATGCAAGCTAAGATACCAATGGGCAGCTTATAGCGCCGTAAGTCGCCAATGTTGATATGTAAAGCGCCAGCAAACAGCAACATCGACAGCATACCATCCAATAATACTTCAGTAAAATCAAGCTGCTCTAACAGACTAACTTCATAATCGATCAGTTGATCAAAGCCTAAAAAGCCCAAAAATATAGCAAAAATAGACAGCAAGATAGAGATGACCATAACGCCGATAGTGGTAGGTAACCCAATGAAGCGATGATTGACATAGCTTAACAGTGCGGTTATCGATAAAAAGATAGCGCTAATCTCAAGGATGCTTAAGCTGGCAGTAGCTGTCATAAAAAGCTCTCAACTGGTTTGATAGAAATATAATAAAAATAAGGGTAAGTCACACAAAAAAGAGCTAAAAAGGATACCGCACTAACTTATTGTGACTGGCTCGCTAATGCTCTACTAATGTGCTTATCAAACTGACTGGTATAAGTAAAATACTGATGCTGAGCATCTTCACTTTGAATAAACTGTCTTGCTTGCGCGCAAATATCGCTAAGATCGGCTGCCAACTCGCTATAGGCCAGATTGTTTTGTCCAGCGGCTTCAATAAGTTTTAGCTCGTGTAATAAAGCCTGCCTTTGCGCGCTATTTACCCTAGCATAATTAAGATCCGTTAAGGCGTGGCAAAGCGCCTTTAGCACCATCAAATCTGTAATAGCATAACGGCGTATCTCTCCTAAAGAGGTATCAATAAAGTCTGATATTTTTGGCGTTTTTGTGACCAATGCTAGGATAGAGGCTTTGAGTTGATTGACTGTTATATTGGTAACATCTTTATTAGGTTCAGGCGTATAAAAATGATAAGGGCTAGGGGGTTGCCGCCGCATCATCACACTCAAGCAAGAGGTTAGAGACTGGACACAATTCACCGCAGTCTTTGGGTCATTGATACCAGGGGATAGCGCGCGTATCGCAATCTCAGTGATTTGACTTAAGCTGTAGCCAATATCATTAGAATGAGAAGGACGCTTGGCTAATTGAATACTAGTAGCAAAGCGCTGCCAAAATAGCGCATCGGGTGCACGGGGCAGAATGGCTAAACTTGAGGTTTTGGTTTTTTGTACATAACTGTGATGATCGGCAGGACGCTGATGAAAATACCCCATAATGTTTTTATCAGTGACAAAGCTGCCCAAGTTGCTATGCAATTGAATAACGCCGCCATAGTCTTGGGCTAATACTACCAAAGATTCGGTATAAATCTGTAATAGGTAGCCTGAAGTTGGCGCATATATAGCGGCGGCTGGCCAATCTAGATACTCATCGATATCTTTGGCAGTGGCATCACGCTGATGCTGAATATCGCAGTTATCACTATACCAATAGTGAATATTTTCGATAGCATCGCTACTAGCCCCTTGTATCACGTGAGAGGCCTGAATGCCGTGTACCATATGTTGAATGAAATACACCAATAACAACGCGCAAATAATAGCCATGATAATGGCAAAGGTTACCGCTAGCTGCGGTACGCCAAAGCTGACATCAAATTTATGAATGGATTTTAATACCAGTAGGCTATAGCTAAAGGTACCAATAAAAGCCCCTAACACTATCTGGTTGGAGGTATCGGTCAAAAAATTACGCAGCAGCCTAGGCCCAAACTGGGAGGAGGCCATTGACAAGACTGCGATAGTAATAGAGAAAGTAGTACCAGCAACGCCAAGCACCGCCCCTGCAATAGAGGTCATAATGGCTCTAGCCGCATCATCATCACCAGTAAAAGCAAAGCTGATATCTCTGACAGTCTCACGATCTAGGCGCTGATCAATAGCCAGTAGTAATGGCGCTAGTAGTATTCCTAAGAGTACAAATGAAGTCGGTATAAACCAATAAGAACCTAACAGACGTTGCCAGATACTTTCTAGACGATCGGGTAGGCTGGTTAGGGTTTGCTTTGACCAAAGATCAGCAAAGCGCCTTAGACTCTCTTGACTAGCGCTTATCAAACGGTTGAGTAGCTTTGTTTTGCTATTATTAGGGTCACTCACTAGCGCAGACTCCCCAGTCTTTATTTTTCTAATTATTAGGGCATGTTGAACATTCACAAATGAGCACTGCTGATAGCTAAAATGGTTCTAGTCTAAGTAAAAATCGCAGGCAATGCTCATTGCATTGGCTAGCTGATTTTAGTCAGACGGTTACAACGAATAGAGCGATTTTAGCATCAGCCCTTCTTTATAAATAGCTGTGGACAGGACTCTTTTTTGCCGCTTCATTGTTAAAAAAAGACGCTTAGAATGACTAAACTTACTATTTTTATCTTCGAATCGCCTAAAAAATAGTCTCTGTCAGTGCCACGGTCGAGTGTTCAACACGCCCTAGTAACTATCCTATAAATACTTGTTTTGACAATATAGTTTATAGCGGCTCATAGAGCGATATAGTAAAGCTACTTTTTTGCTGCCGGATTATCAGCTTCTGTAATAATACTATCAGCCGCATTACCTAGCGGCTGCTTAAAAACATTACGTTTAGGCAGGTTATTATTCTTATGACGTCTACCAAAACGATAATTATTAGCAGGCTCTTCAGGAATAAGCGCTTTTGGCTGATCATTTTCGCTAGTGTCATTGTCTTTATCGTAAGCTTCAGGGTCAAAATGCGGGCTATGATCGTTATCAAAGCGCTGATGTTTGCTGGTATCCACCGCATGCTTTTTTCGAGGCTGACTATGGGCAAATACAGCGGCAAGCGGCAAGTTTAGCTGCTCTTTAGCAAAAGCTTCCGTATGCTCAAAACGATCTACTAATAGACTAAGCCAAGGCTGTTGATCCTCAGCGCTCATCTCATCAAGCTCGTCTTTTATGGGCAGCGGGTAAGGCAAAGTACGATAAAAGTCCCATAAGCTCATTTTGCTTAGATCTCTTTTTAACACATAATCATCCTCTTCAGTCATGGTAATTAAGTTACTATCTTTGAGATAATTGATATAGATATACCATTTAGGCAGCTCTTTACGGCCTAGTACATTACGTAGCTCTTGTTCACTGACGACCTCGCCCTTTAGATAACGGCTATAGATCAAGTTGAGCATATCAAGTAAGCTCAATAAGGGATGGCGTGGATAGACCTCTTCGGTTTCAAAGATAGTCAAGGTATAGCTGATCTCAACCCCTAATAAAATCAAATTCCAAGATAAAAATATCCATAATAAAAATATCGGTAAGGCGGCAAAGGCACCATAAATCGCCTCATAGCTGGTAAAGTTGGTCATCACCGTACCAAAGATATGTTTGAGTAACTCAAACACTACCGCCACAATGACACCTGCAATGATAGCGCTTTTCGCCGGCACGCGAGCTTTAGGAATAAACCAATACATACCGATAAAGCCTGCTACCGTAATACCGATAGAGACTAGCTGCACCCAAAAAGACCAGTCAATCCCGTAGCCTGCGATTTGACGATTCAAAAAGCTCAAACTTTGTACCGTACTTGAGACGATAAAAGCAGTACCTAGCACTAAAGGCCCAAGAGTAATAATGGTCCAGTAACGAAGGATGCTTTTGAGGCCGCCTGAGCGCTCCTCTACGCGCCATATCTGGTTAAAAGCGCGCTCTACGGTGGTTAAAGTGACAATAGTAGTGACAAATAAAATCATCACCCCAATAGCAGTAAGATTGGTCGATTTTTCGGCAAAATTATTAATGTACTTACTAACCTGTAGGCTTGATTGCGGTAGCAAGTTACTATAAATGACCTCATAAATTTGCGCTCTGACAGAGGCCAAAGCAGGCACTGAAGATAAGATCATCAGTAGCACGGTCACTATAGGCACGATGGATAGCATAGTGGTATAGGTCAGTGAAGCCGCTTTTTGTTGGCAGTTATCTTCAAAAAAATGCCGAATCAAAAACTTTAAAAACTGAAACCAGCGCTGCTGCAAAAAGGGCAGCTTTTTTATTAACTTTTCCATATCGACTATCTAGAAATATAAAGGTGACAATAGTGTAACAAAATGCTCTATCTACAAGGGTCAGTTATTTGTGTCAAAATGCTAGACAAAGACGCCTAATGGCTTTTGGCTATTAGTGACAAACTCTGACTATGGCTAAGGGCAAATTTGCATGTCAGTTAACGACTCGGGCATAATGCAGTTAATTGAGCGTCTTTATATCAGCTTACTAATCATTATGCTTATAAACCCGTCTTACAAACTAGCATCGTCCAAGAGGAAGTTTCGCCCATGAGTCAGATCGATCCCTATGTGTTAGTGCTCTATTATTCCAGTTACGGTACCACAAAGACTTTGGCCTACGCTATCGCTCAAGGTATAGAGGATGCAGGTATCAAAGCGCGTATCCGCACAGTACCGACTGTAGCGGCTGAAACCACTTCGAGCAAACCTGCTATTCCTGATGAGGGTGATCTTTATTGCACTATGGATGATCTAAAAAACTGCATAGGACTGGCTTTAGGTAGCCCCACGCATTTTGGCAATATGGCAGCGCCCATGAAGTATTTTTGGGATAATACCGTGACTCTTTGGTTAGCGGGAAATCTACAAAACAAACCAGCCTCAGTGTTTACGGCGACAGGCTCTATGCATGGCGGACAAGAGAGCACTTTATTGACCATGATGTTACCGCTTTTGCATCATGGTATGATGATAGTTGGCCTGCCTTACGGAGAGCCTGCGCTCAATCGTACTATACGCGGCGGGACTCCTTATGGCGCTAGCCATGTTAGCGGTGCTGCGCACGATCAGCCGGTATCTAATGATGAGCGCGAATTGGCTATTGCTCAAGGTCATCGTCTGGCTATTACTGCCAAAGCACTGTCGCAGGCTAATTGGAATCGCTAAGCGCTAAACCTTGCTGATAAGGATTTAGATTATAATGGTTTAAGGCATAATAATTTTGATCATAAAACGGCGCTATAAATTAGGGAAACACAGTATCTAATGTCTACGACTTCTAGTAAAGCTGCGAATACAAAATCGGCTAAAGCTATTAAGCCGAATAAACCGATTGCGCCTATGCAGCAGCGTTTACGGCTGACTTGGCTGATTTGGCTGGCTTATCGCTTATTAGTATTACCGATACTGATTAGCCTTTTTAATCCGACCAATCCTGATATTATCGGTGGTATCGCCTGGTATGGATTGTGGCTCATTCCCGCCTTTATCATTACCCCATTTATTTTAAAAGGGCGCTCCCCTTATATGCTATTGGTCGGTAGTATGCTGACCTTGGTGTATCTAGGCGCTAGTGGCGTGGTGCTATTTACTAGGGTTTATGGCAGTAGTTGGACGGAGATTATCGTTTATGGCCTTGATTTTGCGTTGCTACTAGCGGTCAATGTTTGGTTATTTATCCTGCTAAAACGCTTGCCATCAATGAATAAGGTAGAAAAATAGCAGTAGTTTACAACCGCTGAAAATGATTACTCTTTGACATAAAAAAGTGGCGCTCTACTATTAAGCAGAGTGCCACTTTCTCGTTTTTCACGTAAGAGTTCTAGTCGTAATAAAGTGCGTTAAACCTACTTCACGCCTACTAACTAGTTAACGTACTTTACTTAATTCTAAGTCCATTTTCTTACCATCGTTAATTTGACTGACTTTTACCGGTAGATAATCAAGACTTGGCGCTAACCAAAAGCTCGTCGAGCGGCTGTTATCATCATGGATACGGTCCACTCTCACGGTGTCAAAGGTACCGGCTGGCACGGTGATTTTGGTACTGCCAGATCTTTTGAAAGGCGTTTTTTCGACCTTATCTTTTTTGGCCATGTAGTAATTGCCTGAGAATTTACCGTTTAATAAATCTTGGCGAATTTGCACCTCAAGACTCAAATCATCAAAAGCTTGCTGCGCCATGTTAGAGGTAGTGGTTTTGCCTTTATAGCTACTAGTAACTTTTTTACCGGCTGAATTAAAGCTCAGATTATGAGTACGACCCACACCCAACAGCTTATAAGTGGTGCTAGCTTTACTGGGGCTGACATTATTACCGTTAATTACAAAAGTACTGCTTTGTGAGGCGCTAGCTACCCCAGCGACTCTCGCTTTAACATTGTAATTCCAAGTATTACCCGATTTGCTTAAGGTGCGAGTAGCCGTACCCTTATACTTATCCTCAACGGTAAAGCTATAATCAGCGGTTGAGGGCTGAATGGTTTTGGCACTAGCCAGAGTAGGGGCAGTCATAGATAAAGCTCCGATAGCAGCGATAGTGGCACCAGTAGTAAGCATAGTTGCCAGTTTGTTTTTGCTGCGTTTTTCAGGGTTAGAATGATGAATAGAAGATAATAAACTCATGGATAATCCTTAATAATGAAATAGGTAGATAGGAGCTGACGGTGAAGCCAATGCTAATATTTTTCCTAGTCGCTTATTTATTTTAATAACTATTGTTTTTGTGACCCGTATTTTTATAACTAGGGCTTGTTTGATGACTAACCCTTATGATGGTCATACCTTGTTACATTTTCAAGAGTAGCCCTCAAATCATGCGTTTGCCTCTTGTAGCCAATGTTACCTCAAAGCTTTAATCACTCAAGCTAAGTAACAAGCTGTCAGCTAAGTTGCTACTACGCCTCTATTGATAACTTTTTATTGTCATTAATCCTGTAAATTTTTGGGCTTTACCCTTGAAGCGGTACTGCACTGCCCCCACTTTTTGTAACAAGCTCAAAGCTTGTACTTGAACGAATTTTTAGCTGATTTTTAATAACTAAGTTCATGATTATGGTTAATGATCAAGCTTTATCATTTGGTTTGGGCACAAGTCTATTGAGACCTTATAAACCCTTAATTTTAATCAACCTTTTGGAGTCATATCGATGAATATCCGTCCTTTACATGATCGTATCGTTGTGCGCCGCATAGAAGAAGAGACAAAAACGGCTGGTGGCATTTTATTGCCAGGTTCAGCGCAAGAAAAGCCGTCACAAGGTGAGGTGCTCGCGACTGGTAATGGTCAAGTCCGTGACAATGGTGAGACTCGTGCGCTAGATGTAAAAGTAGGCGATAAAGTCTTGTTCGGTCAGTATGCTGGTCAAACGGTAAAAGTTGATGGCGAAGAATTACTTATTATGAAAGAGTCTGATGTATTAGGCGTACTAGAAGGTTAATCTCAAAACCTCATACCTTGATTGGTATTAAAGTATTCGAACGAATTGATATCACATTAACTAAAATAAATAATGGAGCAAGTTAACATGGCAAAAGACGTAAAGTTTGGCATTGATGCCCGTAAACAAATGATGGATGGCGTAAACATTCTAGCAAACGCGGTACGAGTCACTTTGGGACCAAAAGGTCGCAACGTCGTCATCGACAAATCTTTTGGCGCGCCAACTATCACTAAAGATGGGGTTTCGGTTGCAAAAGAGATTGAGCTTGAAAACAAATTTGAGAACATGGGCGCACAATTGGTTCGCGAAGTCGCTAGCCGTACTAACGATGTGGCCGGTGACGGTACCACTACCGCTACCGTATTGGCGCAGTCTATCTTGCAAGAGGGCATGAAATCAGTCGCCGCTGG
>JARIDJ010000051.1 GCA_029267175.1 Psychrobacter sp.
CAAAGAGGTATTGATGGATTTAAAACAGCTAAAAGCTTTTATTGCTATTGCTCAACTACAAAGCTTTAGTGCTGCTGCAAAAATGACGGGCATCTCGCAGCCTAGCCTTAGCCGATTGCTTAAGCAGCTAGAGACTGAGATGAATGTGGTATTGGTTGATCGTTATCATCGTCCTCTACAATTAACGGCGGCAGGTTTGTTTTTTTATGACAAAATTAGCGCTTTATTAATAGAGCTTGATGCTATTACCCATATGACTCAGCGGTTATCAGCACCTAGCAAAGCCTTAAACATTGGCTTTGTACCATCAGTACTGTATGGTTTATTGCCTGAAGTCATTGCTATTTTTAAACGGCAAAACCCTGATATAGAGGTCAATCTAAAGGATATTAGCTCCTATCAGCAGATAGAGGCGCTAAAGTCTGGCGAGATTGATGTGGGCTTTGGTCGCTTTGCCCATCAAGACCCTTGGATACAGCAAATATTACTGCGTCACGAGCGTTATCTAGTGGCATTACCCAAAGCGCATCCTTTGGCTGATGTCAAAGAGCAGCGCTTGATGGATTTGACTAGTAGTCGGCTGATTCTGTATCATCAAACCCACCTGCCCGCCTCTATTACCGCTAGTAGTATCAGTAGCACTAATAGCAAAAAGACAAAGCAGAGAGTTGAGCCTATAGCCGACTCAGTGACTGAACCTTTGCTCTATTTATTTGCCCAACATGGTGTTACCCCGCTTAGAACTAGTAAAGTTAGCGACTTACAAGTAGCACTTGGGCTTGTGGCTGCCGGTGAAGGTATCACTTTAGTCCCTGCCAGCTTACAGGTTATGCGTACCAAGCAAATCAGCTATCAGCGCTTGATACACGAAAACGTCACCTCTCCTATCTATCTACATACGCTAAAAGACTTTATCCATCCCAAAGTTCCTGACTTATTAAGCGCTATTTATGAGATTTATGAGAAGCGCGGTATCACTTACCGGCGTCAACAGTTTGTTTGAGGTAAGCTAATAGTTATTATTCCAATAGCTATGGGGTATGTTAAAGTCACCAAAAAACGCTGCATTCTAACAATCTACAGCGATACCTTCTAACGCTCTTATATTTCAATCCCTATATTTTCCGACTCGTTGATCGGCTATTACTTATGAGTGATAGCTTATCGCTTGATACAAACTGAGGTACGCATGACCACACAATCCATCCCTACTCCTGCTGACGAGAGTGTCACTCAGCAACCAGGCTTTAGCTGGCGAATTTTTGGCCCCGGTATCTTAATGGCGACAGCGGCTATCGGCGGCTCGCATCTGATATCCTCAACTCAAGCTGGCGCGATATATGGCTGGCAGCTAGCCATTATGATTATTCTTGCGAACGTCTTTAAGTATCCGTTTTTTCGCTTTGGTACCGACTATGTTTACGATACTGGCGAGAGCTTAATTGCCGGCTACGCTAAGCGCTCAAAAGCCTACCTTTGGGTATACTTCATTCTCTCTATCCTATCAGCGGTGATTAGTACGGGCGCAGTCTCTTTGATTGCTGCGGTGATATTAGGGTTTATGCTCCCCGCCTCCATTGGCCTCTCAACCATTAGTTTGTCTTTGATTATTGTCGCCGTTTCTTGGTTTTTCTTAGTAGCGGGTCATTACAAATTGCTCGATGGCGTCACTAAGTGGATTATGATTGCGCTGACGGCAGCGACTGTGGCAGCAGTGCTTATCGCGGCTGGTAAACCTACGGTCATGACCGCTGATTTTGTCGCCGCCTCCCCATGGAATCTTGCGACTTTAGGGTTCATCGTTGCGCTAATGGGCTGGATGCCTGCGCCGCTTGAGTTTGCTGCGATTACCTCGATGTGGACGTCAGCTAAGCGCAAAACCGATAACACCACTCATCGCCAAGGTTTGCTTGATTTTAATGTGGGTTATGCGGTATCGGCTATTTTGGCGCTGTTTTTCTTATCGCTTGGCGTTTTTGTACAGTACGGCTCAGGTCAAGAGATTGAACTGGTTGGCGGCGCTTATATCAATCAGCTGATCAATATGTACACCGCTACTATCGGCGATTGGTCGCGTCTATTGGTCGCTTTCGTCGCCTTTATGTGTATGTTTGGCACGACGATTACCTGTGCTGATGGTTATGGCCGTGCCAATGCCGAATGCTGGCGACTGCTCAAAGGCCAAGATGAGATTAGCAAAAAACAAGTGGCCTTTTGGACCACTTACGCTATTGGTGGCGGCTTAGTGATTATTACCTTTTTTACCGGACAGCTCGGCGCTATGCTCAAATTCGCTATGATATCCGCTTTTGTCTCCGCCCCTATTTTTGGTTGGTTAAATTACTCTTTAGTGAGCAAACATCAAAAACTCTCCGCTGGCATGAATGCTCTATCTATCGCTGGCCTATTATTTTTGGGCGGCTTTGCTTTATTATTTTTAGCCAATCTTGCTGGCATCGTAGGTTAAGTGCTTGGTTAAAGTTACCACTGCTATTTTTATAGTCTTTCTTTTGATTTTATAACCTTTTTTTTGATAATGATGCGAACCTCTATAGCTAAGCTATGGAGGTTTTTTCTTATATAAAAATTATTATCAATAGCCGCTACCTGTGGCACAGCGACAACTAGCTCATTCTATGATTCAAAATATATTGTAACTAAATGTAAATAATTCTTGGCTATTATTTGAGGCAAATGAACCGATTTGAATAATAGAAAGATTAAATCAATGATTTTATAAATATTGTTATTCATTAATTAGATGATATTAAATTATTTAAATTATTATATTAAAAATTCTTAACTAAAATCTATTTACCTAGCTTTGAAAGCTTAGTGATTAAGTGTACTCTTAGTCCATATTATAAATTCAATAGTTAACCGTTTAGCTTTCTCTAGCGGTAAAACCTCTCTTCTATGCAAGGACTCTCACATGACATCAGCTGGCGCGCGCTTTCGCAGTGCAATGCAACAACAGAATGCTAAAAACCTTCCTTTACAAATCGTCGGTACTATAAACGCTTATACGGCGATGATGGCAACCCAAGTGGGTCATCAGGCTCTATATCTATCCGGTGCTGGCGTGGCCAATGCCTCTTTTGGTTTGCCTGATTTAGGTATGACGAGCCTTGATAACGTGCTAGAAGACGCGCGCCGTATTACTGATGCCGTTGACACGCCGCTGCTTGTCGATATCGATACTGGCTTTGGCGGCGCGTTCAACATCTCACAAACCATCAAAAAAATGGAAAAAGCTGGCGTTGCGGCAGTCCATATCGAAGATCAAGTAGCACAAAAACGCTGTGGTCACCGCCCAAATAAAGAAATCGTTAGCATCTCAGAGATGGTTGATCGTCTAAAGGCGGCGATGGACGCCAAAACCGATGCTGATTTTGTGGTAATGGCGCGCACTGATGCGTTGTCGGTTGAAGGGCTTGATGCTGCCGTTGAGCGCGCGGTGGCCTTTGCCGAGGCAGGCGCGGATATGATCTTTGCTGAAGCCTTAACTGATATCGAGATGTATCGTAAGTTTACCGACGTCTTAGACATTCCGGTCCTCGCTAATATGACTGAGTTTGGTCAGACTGATCTGTATACCACCGAGCAGCTACATAGCGTTGGCGTCGATATGGTGCTCTATCCACTATCTGCATTTCGGGCGATGAATAAAGCGGCTCTTAATGTCTATCAGCATATTTTAGATGATGGCACGCAAGAAAACGTCGTTGATACTATGCAAACGCGTATGGAGCTATACGACTTCTTAAACTATCATGAGTTTGAGCAAACGCTAGATAAGTTGTTTGCTGATAATAAGTAAGCACTAAATTAGATAAAATCTCGTTAAGTAAAAACGAGTCAGGTATAAATGTATTTTCTTACCTTTAATACCTAAATACCTGACTTATGCAACTAAGCTGTTAACCACAAGCTACCAACAAACCAAAAGGAATTTAATCATGGCAGCAGGCAAGCAATTAACAGGCGCAGGACTACGTGGTCAAGTCGCAGGCAAAACCTCACTCTCAACCGTTGGTAAATCAGGCTCAGGCCTGACCTATCGCGGTTATGATGTCAAAGACTTAGCTGAGCATTGTGTCTTTGAAGAAGTGGCTTACTTACTCCTTTATGGCAATCTGCCTACTCAAAGCGAGCTCGATGCTTATCAAGCCAAACTCAAAACTATGCGCGGCCTACCGCAGCCGCTAAAAGATGTCTTAGAGCGTATCCCAGCAGATTCGCACCCTATGGATGTCCTGCGTACCGGCTGCTCTATGCTTGGTAACTTGGAGACTGAAACCGACTTTGAGCAAGAAAACGATAAAACCGATCGTATGCTCGCGGTATTTCCCTCAATTATCAATTACTGGTATCGCTTCAGCCATGATAACGTACGCATCGAAACCGAAACCGATGATGACACTATCGGCGGACACTTCTTGCACCTATTAAAAGGTGAGAAGCCAAACGAGCTACACACTAAGGTTATGAACGTATCCTTGATTCTCTATGCTGAGCATGAGTTTAACGCCTCAACCTTTACCGCACGCGTGTGCGCCTCTACCTTATCTGATATCCACTCTTGTATCACCGGTGCGATTGGCTCACTGCGTGGTCACTTGCATGGCGGCGCTAATGAGGCGGCGATGGATATGATCGAAGGCTTTAGCTCACCTGATGAGGCCGAAAAAGAGATGATGGCGATGCTTGAGCGTAAAGACAAAATCATGGGCTTTGGTCATGCCATCTATAGCGAATCTGATCCACGTAACGTCATCATCAAAGAATGGGCGGAAAAGCTTGCCGACGATGTTGGTGATACCGTGCTTTATCCAGTATCAGTACGCTGTGAGGAGGTCATGTGGCGCGAGAAGAAGCTATTCTGTAATGCTGACTTTTTCCATGCTTCAGCCTATCACTTTATGGGTATTCCGACTAAATTATTCACCCCGATCTTTGTCTGCTCGCGTCTAACGGGTTGGGCGGCGCATGTGTTTGAGCAGCGCGCAAACAACCGTATCATTCGCCCAAGTGCGGAATATATCGGTGAAGAGCCAAGAGATGTACCTGCTATTGCAGATCGTTAATTCGTTTCTAAAAGAGCTTTTCGTAGCTTGTAGGGTGGGTTAGTTTTATAAAGCTTTTTTAAAAAGCGCTAGTAAAACGTAACCCACCAATCGATTACTTGACCACAGCGGTGGGTTACACTTCGCTAACCCATCCTACTAGCTAGCTATGTTTTTTGCATCCCTTTATTACAATCCTGTTTATTTAGCAAAACCTATTAGCCTTAATAAATTTTGCCAAGTAAATTATCCTTTATCCCCTCTTTGAACTCTTACGACTCACCTACAAAGGAAAGCCCGCCATGAGCACCGATAGCAAGCAGCCTTTAACGCAAGTTAATCCGCAAACCATGAACGAGCAATATAAAAAGCCATTACCCAATTCTGATCTGTATTATTTCGATGTCGAGCAAGCAGTTAATGAGATTGAGCCGGGCGCTTATGCCAAGCTGCCTTTTAGCTCAAAAGTACTGTGCGAAAATCTTGTACGCCGTTGTCCGCCAGAAGATTTGACCGAAGCCTTATCCCAGCATATTTACCGTAAGCAAGAGGTTGATTTTCCTTGGTATCCGGCGCGCGTCGTCTGTCATGATATCTTAGGTCAAACGGCGTTTGTTGATTTGGCAGGCCTACGTGATGCCATCGCGGCAGAAGGCGGCGACCCGTCCAAAGTCAATCCTATTGTACCGACACAGCTCATTGTCGATCACTCTTTAGCGGTTGAACACGCCGGCTTTGAAGAAAACGCTTTTGAAAAAAACCGCGCCATTGAAGAGCGCCGTAACGAAGACCGTTTTCACTTTATCAACTGGTGCCAGTATGCCTTTGATAACGTCAACGTCGTGCCTCCCGGCAACGGCATCATGCATCAGATCAACCTTGAGAAAATGTCACCAGTCGTACAAGTGGTTGCTGATCAAGACGGCGATGCAGTAGCCTTTCCTGATACGCTAGTTGGCACCGATAGCCATACGCCTATGGTCGATGCGCTTGGCGTCATCTCTATCGGTGTTGGCGGTCTTGAGGCCGAAAGCGTAATGCTCGGTAATCCCTCTTATATGCGTCTGCCAAATATCGTTGGCGTTGAGCTGACGGGTAAGTTGCAAGAAGGTATTACTGGTACCGATCTAGTGCTGGCAATGACCGAGTTCTTACGTGATGAAGGCGTGGTATCAGCCTATCTAGAATTTTATGGCGAAGGCGCGCGCAACCTGACTGTTGGTGATCGCGCTTCTATCTCTAATATGACCCCAGAGTATGGCGCAACGGCGGCGATGTTCTCCATCGATGAGCAAACGATTGATTATCTGCGTCTGACGGGCCGCAGCGAGCAGCAAATCAAAACCGTTGAAGCTTATGCTAAGCAAACCGGGCTTTGGGCCGATGGCATGGTTGATGCTGAATACGATCGCGTGCTGCATTTTGATCTATCGAAAGTGGTGCGTAATATCGCCGGGCCATCGCGTCCGCACGCTCGCGTCTCAACCACTGATCTGGTCGCTGAAGGTATCGCGCACGGCGAAGGTGACAAGTTGCCTGAACCAAAAGATGGCCTCATGCCAGACGGCGCAGTGATTATCGCCGCTATCACCAGCTGTACGAATACTTCAAACCCGCGCAATATGGTCGCTGCCGGTATCGTCGCGCGTAATGCGGTAGAAAAAGGCCTCGTGCGTAAGCCTTGGGTGAAATCCTCGCTAGCCCCAGGCTCCAAAACGGTTAAGCTCTATTTAGAAGAGTCTGGCCTACTTCCTGAGCTGCAAACCTTAGGCTTTGATGTGGTCGCCTTCGCTTGTACCACTTGTAACGGTATGAGCGGCGCTTTAGATCCAGAGATCGAGCAAGAAATCATCGATCGTGATTTATTTAGTACTGCGGTGCTCTCAGGCAACCGTAACTTTGATGGACGTATTCATCCGTATGCCAAGCAAGCGTTCTTGGCTTCACCGCCATTGGTTGTCGCTTACGCTATCGCCGGTAACATCCGCTTCGATATCGAAAAGGACTCACTTGGTAAAGACCAAGATGGCAATGATGTCTATCTAAAAGACATCTGGTTCGAGGATAGCGAGGTCGATGCTATCGTCAAAGCCTCAGTAAAACCTGAGCAGTTCAATGAAGTCTACATTCCGATGTTTGATGAGGCCAAAGCGCAGGCAGGACGTAATGAAGCATCGGTTATCGATCCGCAATACGACTGGCGCGAGATGAGTACTTATATCCGCCGTCCGCCGTACTGGGAAGGAAAAATGGCAGCCATGAACCGTCTAAAAGGCCTACGTCCATTAGCGGTACTTGGCGACAACATCACCACCGATCATATGTCACCATCCAACGCCATTATGGGTGATTCAGCGGCTGGCGAGTATCTCGATACTATGGGTCTGCCTGCGGAAGATTATAACTCTTATGCTACCCATCGCGGTGATCATTTGACCGCGCAGCGTGCCACTTTTGCCAATCCAAAGTTATTGAACGAGATGGTACGAGACGAAGACGGCAATGTAATCCAAGGTTCACTCGCTCGCGTGGAGCCAGAAGGTCAAGTTATGCG
>JARIDJ010000091.1 GCA_029267175.1 Psychrobacter sp.
GAAGAAAAGCTAGTGCGATCTAACTCCCGCTATAATCAAAACGGCGCTATCCAATCTCAAAGACTTAATAGCACCATTATTGTGCCGCGTGGACAGTGGGTCACTATCGGACAAGTGACACAAAATAGCCAAGATCAAAGCTCAAGCTATAGTGGCAATCGCAGTAACGTCACTAACACCAGTGCGCCTATTCAGCTATTGGTACAGTAGTGGTAGCTCATAGCAAAGCTAACAGACATAAAAAAAACGAGCTACTGCAAGTTACGGTAGCGCGCTTTCA
The DNA here is from genome assembly GCA_029267175.1 of Psychrobacter sp. GTDB lineage: Bacteria > Pseudomonadota > Gammaproteobacteria > Pseudomonadales > Moraxellaceae > Psychrobacter. The sequence continues at coordinate 281 of JARIDJ010000091.1, forward strand.
TTTCTTAAATTATGGACTAATCTACTAGCTATTAATCAATATAAACCACTTCTAATGGCGGAAAACCGTTGAACTCAACCGAGGAGTAAGAGTTGGTATAAGCGCCAGTGGTGAGCCAATAGATCTTATCGCCAATCTCAAGCTCCTCTGGCAGCTGGTAACCCGCTTCTTCATACATGATATCAGTCGAATCACAAGTCGGTCCCGCTAATACTACCGTACCTTCGCTCGTTGAGGTTTCCATCTTTGGCGTATAGACCGGATATTTAATCGCTTCACCTAGCGTCTCAATCAAACCTTGGAACAGTCCCACATCAGTATAGACCCAGCGCGTTAAATCAGTATGGGACTTACGTGATATCAGCACCACATCACTGACCAAAACCCCAGAGCCGCCGACCAATGAGCGGCCTGGCTCTAGGATAATCTCCGGCATATCCTCTTCACTGAAATCCTCTGACAAGTAGCGCTTAATCTCAGTGGCATAGACTTGTAGCGGGTTTACCTCGCTTAGATAATTAGTAGGGAAGCCGCCGCCTAGATTGATCATTTGTAGCTTAATATCTTCTTCATTTTTCATCCAGTCAAACATATATTTGACCTTAGCAATAGCATCGTCCCAAGCGGCGACGTCTTTTTGCTGAGAGCCGACATGGAAAGAGATGCCATAAGGGTTTAGGCCAAGCTCCTTTGCCTGAACCAATAAGTCAATCGCCATGTCAGGGTGACAGCCAAATTTACGTGACAACGGCCACTCTGCCGTCTCAGAACCTTGTACTAAGATGCGCACAAACACTTTGGAGCCGGGTGCATACTTAGCAATATTCTTTAGATCAGCCTCAGAATCTGTTGAATATAAAGTCACGCCTTTCTCAAAAGCGTACTTAACATGCTCGGCTTTTTTGATGGTATTACCGTAAGAGATACGCTCAGGCTCTACGCCGCAATCAAGCACTCGATCTAGCTCATAAATAGAGGCACAGTCAAAGTTTGAGCCCAAATCGGCGAGTAGCTTAATTACCTCTACCGCAGGACTGGCTTTCATCGCATAGTGGATTTTTGCCTTGGGAAAATGGCCGACCATCTCCTCATATTTTGTCTTGATACGGCTAAGGTCTACGACCAAAAACGGGGTTTCGCGACCCTCAGCCGCTTTGGTAAATTTGCCCCAAGCAGGCTGGTCAAAATACTGATTAATTTTAATCATGGTCATAATAGTGAACCTTTATTGAAAATAAAAATTACAAAATAGGTAATAGCTAACAAACTCTGCGCAAAAAAAAGTGCAGACAAAGACAATAAATCTTCGTTTACACTTCATTAATAGCCAATTAGACGTTAATAGCTTGTGACTGCTTACTAGCCGTATCGTTTTGTTTTTCGCGAATCTTTAACACTTTTTTGACTTTATCACGCGCGCGCGTTTGTTTAAGACGTGATAAATAGTCCACAAAGATGACGCCATTGAGATGATCCATTTCGTGCTGAATACAGACCGCCAATAAGCCCTCTGCTATCTCATCAATAGCGTTACCCTCAGCATCCAAAGCTTCAATGCGTACTTTAGTAGGACGCTCAACTTTGTCATAAACCTCAGGAACGGAGAGACAGCCTTCTTCGTAGGGCTGTTTTTCTTCGACTAAAGGCGTGACTTTAGGATTGATAAATACCATAGGCTTATCTTTGTTTTCGGACAAATCCATCACAATAAGCTGAATATGGCGATCAACTTGCGACGCGGCTAGACCGATACCTTCAGCGTCATACATTGTTTCAATCATATCGCTGATCAGCGTTTTGATCTCAGCATCGACTTCTTTGACGGGCGTAGCAATAGTACGCAAACGCGGATCAGGATAGCTTAAAATAGGGAGTACTGCCATAGCGGCTCACCTCAGTAGTGCAAATAGAATGGGCGTTATTATAAGGTATAATGGGGACAAAAGTAACGATTATCAATGACTTCAAGTTAATTTAACCCCTTAGTAGACCAATAAAAAAGACCTTATCTTAGTAAGGTCTTTTTGCTATGAATACTTTGATTAATAATGATTAAATGAGCCTATTTATATCCGGCGTCTATTCATAATCATCTCATATAAGAAGAGTAGGATGATAGCGCCGATAACTGAGAATATCAGACCAGTAAAGCCGCCATCAGCGTCAATACCGATCAAACTAGCTAAGAAGCCGCCAAGCATCGCACCAACGATACCAAGCACAATAGTCATTATCCAGCCCATTGCATCATTACCTGGTTTGATGGCTCGTGCTAAAAGACCCGCTACTAAGCCTACAATAATCATCCATATAAAATCCATTTTTATTCTCCTAATTTAATTATTCTAGTTTTAAAATGTTAGTTACTAAATGAATAATTAAATTGTAGTAGCTTCCTAGTAATAAGACTAAGCGCAAAATGTTATTAGTGTAGAGGCTATGTGATAAATAAAGCGGATTTGCTATTCTATGGGCTATATTGGTAAAGGCATTGTTAAAAAGTAAGCACAAAGTCGCTGCATTAGTTAGTTAATGCCAATAACAAGCGCTCATGAATCCCTTCAAAACCACCGTTTGACATGATAATAATAGCGTCGCCAGCGTTGGCATGCGTAGTAATATGCTCAATAATAGCTTCGGTATTACTGAGCACTTGCTGAGGGTTTAGGCTTAAATCATTAGTTTTTGCTTGTTCAATGACTTCTTTGAGTCCCCACTCAAGACCGCTTGGCTCGTACCACAGCGTATAGTCGGCTAAAGCCGCTGAAGGCGCTAGGCTCTTTTGGTGAATGCCCATTTTCATCGTATTACTACGCGGCTCGATAATCGCCCAAACTTTTCGTCCCACTAGTTTCTTTTTGGCGCCATCTAAAGTAGTGGTAATCGCCGTCGGATGATGAGCAAAATCATCAAAGACTAAGATATCATTCACCTCGCCGATCCGCTCCATGCGCCGCTTAATACCAGCAAAGGTTGATAAGGCGGCACATGCACTCTTAATGCTTACGCCTACATTATAAGCAGCAGCGACGGCAACAAGTGCATTATTGATGTTATGAATGCCATTCATCGTCCAATCGACAACACCTGTAGCATTATTGGCTAATGGTTCAGTATTCTCTTTATCCAAACCATTGAAGCTGATCTCAAATTGACTGCCATCAGCACTGAGTAGTTTGGCTTGCCAGTCGCTATTAGCAGCTGCATTTTGTAAGTGCTGATTATCATTATTAGCAATAGTAGTACGCCATACCGGTGTCCATACGCCTTTAGCTAGCGTTTCCTCTAAGCTCTGTGTTTCGGCAGGCATAATGATTTGACCGCTGCTAGGTATCATCCGCAGCATATGATGAAACTGGGTTTGAATAGCGCCCAGATCGGCGAAAATATCGGCGTGATCAAATTCTAAATTATTCAAAATAGCAGTACGCGGACGATAATGGACGAACTTTGAGCGTTTATCAAAAAAAGCTGAATCGTACTCGTCCGCTTCAATGACAAAATAGCCTGTATTTGACGCTTTAGTCTCAGCATCGGTAGCGGTTATATGAGACGGTTGGCTGCCTGCTCCTAAATAACTACTGTGGGCAAATACTTGCTGCAAGCGCTGATCCTCAGTATCAACTAGAGGCACGCCGCCTATCAAAAATCCTGCATCGATACCCGCATAATGCAATATCCAAGCGAGCATAGTGGTGGTGGTAGTCTTGCCATGAGTTCCCGCTACCGCTAGCACATGACGCGATTGCAAAACTTCTTCGGACAAAAACTGCGGTCCTGAGGTGTAGCGCAGCCCTTTATCTAGCATATATTCAACCACTTCCATACCGCGTTTCATTGCATTACCGACCACTACCAAATCAGGGGCTGGCTGCAAATGCTTGGCGTGGTAACCTTCCATAATGGTCACGCCAGCTTCTTGTAATTGAGTAGACATCGGCGGATAGACATTGGCATCGGAGCCGGTCACCGTATGGCCAAGATCTCGGGCTAATAAGGCTAGCGAGCCCATAAAAGTACCACAAATACCAAGAATATGAATATGCATAGAGGTTTCGCATCAAATAAAGTGAATGGAGGGCTTAATCAGGCCATTATTGTAAAGTAAAGGCTAATAGATAACCAATAAAAGCGCACAAAAAAACGCCTAGAATATAGGCGAATGATAGAATAGGGATAACAAAGAGTAATCATCTACTAGCCATTCATATAGATCAAGCTAGTGTCTTTATTTGCGTGACAAAGTATAGTCAATGTCAGCTATCTTATCCTCATCCAATAGCACCAAATGATTGTTCTCAATGACGTAGTTCTCAATGCGTTGATCGTCATAAACGATAGTAATAGTATCGTTATCTTGGCGATAAATACCATTTTCAGTCAAAGAAGCGGTAGGTTTTTGCGGATTATTATAGACACTAGTCTTCACTACTGAGCCATCAGCAAACAAGTTTAGCAGCACCTGAGTACTATCACAAAAATCGCAGGGCATAATACCGGTGTAATCACCGATAAGGGTGGCTTGCATTTTATTACTACTGGCTAGCTGTGAGTCATTAAGCGAGTTGGTCGCTGATTTTCTATCTGATTTGGCCGCGTTAATAAGCGACTCGCCTTCTATACTATCGGCTAAATCGGACTCTAAATCACTAGCATTATTTGGTTTAGCACTGATATCGGCATTTTGCTTACTGTCATTGATGGGTGTAGTTATCATTTTTTTGTCGGGAGTAGGAGATGAGGAATGACTATCACAGCCTAATAACAATACTCCAAAAGATAAGGGCAACAGTACCTTTAAAGCCGAATTAGAACGGCTTTTAACGGTTATTGTAGCTGAATTAAAAAAAGAATAAATCATGAGCATACCAACAGCAAACAAATAGAATTTAAGTAATAGCCAATCTTATAGATCAGCTTTACTAATAAAGGTTGTTATTTATTTTAACTTTATTCGGGATGATGAATGTTGCAATATGTCATGATTAAATACAGACTTTGCCTTAGCTAACTGCTAATTAGCAACTATAAGCCTATAATAAACAGACCATTGCTTATTCTAGATTAAGAGATAATTTTGAATATAAGATACCAAAATGGAATTACTATAATGTTCTCTTTTTGTTAGCAATAATGGTGATTAGGTTATAGGACGCATAATACGAAATAATAGTAATAAGTGTATAACGATTAATAAGCTAAAAAATATTACAGATTGCTCTGGAATACTCAGTCCCAAAAAGCTCCAATCTACTACCGCACATTCGCCAGAACCGGCAAACACTTGATTGAGCACTTCATTCATAGGCAGGGTATCAAGCCAATAATCTAGACCAGGCCCACAAGAAGGCACTTGATCAGCGGGTAGGTGCTGTAGCCAGACATGGCGCGCAGCAACCCCAGTCGCCCAGCCAATACCGAGTAAACTCCCTAGCCACAAGCCTAGTTTGACAAGCTTTGATTGGGGATTAAATAAAGCCGCTATTAGCGCAAAGCCGCCCATTATCATCAGACCAATACGCTGAAAAACACAGAGCGGGCAAGGAGAGAGCCCCAAATGCTGCTGCAAAAACAACAAGGCATAGCCCATGCCAATAGCGGCGGCTAAAACTAGAAATACTTGCAAACTACGATAAGAGGTTAGGCTTTGCATGAAATAAATACTCTTGGATAAAAGAACTCATTAACTGACATTTAAAAGAAGTCATTAACCAGCATTTAGAATAAGTCAGTCATTAGTACTAGCGATACTGCTCAATAAAGTCCATAAAGTCTTCGGTCTCATTGGCTTCAAGCTCTGCTTGCTGCAATAGCGATTTCTCAGCGACCACCTCGTATTTAGCTTGGATATTTGGGCTCAAAGTATGCTGTAGTATGGCATCACGATGCTGGTTGGCCAAAGTAAAGCCTAGCTGCCAAAGGCTGCCTAAACGTTTGCTATCTGCATTGACCTGTGCTGAGATAGTAGACTCAGAGTTGCCAGCTTTACCTTGCATGAGCGCAACAGCAGCGCGGTAGTCATTGCCGCCATGATGAGCGTCAAGCAACGCCGCTAGTGGCTGCATACTATTTAGGTGCGCAAGCATCCAGTCCTGTAGCGACTGCTCAGTACCGTTATTGAGAATATGCAAATTATCAAGGCGACCCTCATTGACCACGCGCTCAAGATTAATCGCAAGCTCCTCTTCTTCCTCAGGCATCAAATCTGGCGACTCACTAAGCAGACAATACAGCGCCATGACCTCCAAAAAGCAAGCGCTAGAGAGGCGAATACCGACATCACTATAAGGGTCTAAATCTATGGCGCGAAACTCGACATAAGCGATACCGCGGCGCTCTAAGGCTTCGGTTGGTGTTTCCCCGCGAAGAGCGATTTGTTTGGGGCGGATAGGGCTATAGTATTCGTTCTCAATCTGCAAGATATGATCGTTGATCTGAATAGGATTGCCATTATCGTCATTTAGACCAAGTGCGCTAAAACTAGCGTGCGGCGTTTGTATCGCTCGGCGCAGGCCTGCGATATATTCGGGTAAATTGTTATAACGGATATCTAAGTGTTCTTGCACGCTATTGGTATAGCCAAGCTTGCCCATGCGTAGACTAGTAGCGGTCGGCTTATAATAAGTCGAGTCGTTCATCAGCTCCAAGTCGTGCTCGCGGCCAGCAATAAAACAAGGACAGACGCTTGGACTGGCGCCTAATAAATAAAGCACTAAGCTCGTCAAGCGCTTAAAGTTGCGAATCAGTCCCAAATACTTATCGTTTTTAAACTCTATCAGGCTTTGAGATTTTGCAGCAGGCAGCTTAGTTTGCCAATGCGCAAACAAGCCATCACCAAAGGATAAGTTATAATGCAGACCGGCGATGGTTTGCATACGGCGTCCATAGCGAATACCAAGACCACTACGATACAGCGTTTTGAGCTTACCGGTGTTCGAGCTACCATAATCGGCTAGCGGAATATCTTCATCGTTGCTCGATAGCATACAAGGCATAGATAACGGCCACATCAGCTCGCCCTCTGGCAGTGCTTGATAGACCAGTACGTGTAATTGACGCAGCATAGCCAAAGTATCTTTTGGCGTGCCTCTAGGATCAGTGATCAGCTCAAGTAAGCTCTCAGAATAATCGGTGGTAATGAACGGGTGAGTGAGCTTTGAGCCAAGCTTGGAGGGATGCGGCGTCTGTGCCAAAAACCCATCCGCTCTAACCCGTAAGCCCTCTTTTTCGATACCGCGTAGCATACCCACTAATAATTGGCTATCAAACCAGTCCGGTATTTTAAAGCTATCAAAGTTACTTAACGGTTCACGACTTAAGCTCTCAGCGCTAGTTGCAATATTACTCATAGTATTCATCTATTGTTATTCATTATGGCAGAGCAATAATCAACTGGGATTTGCTCAAAATAGGGGTTAGTTCGGTACGTTATTTATTATCTGTTTTACTACTGTATTTTGGCATCTAATTTTAGTATCTAGTTTTGGCATAGATAGAGCAGTCAGTTTAGCCCAAAGATAAGCCAAAAACCACGGGCGCTTACAAATTGAGTAACCTTCAATACTTAATGATGGCTTAGCATCAGGCCCTGCAAAGTAAGTGAATATCACAGCTCAGGCTTAGAGGAGCTTGGGTATTTTATCAAGCCAAAAAAGCATCTATTTACAGCGTAAATAGATGCCTTTATAACGATTATCCTAGCAAAATATTAGCTTATCCCAACACTAAATAGAAAACGACGAACCACAGCCGCAGGTAGTAGTGGCATTAGGGTTAGTCACTACAAAACGCGCGCCCTCTAAGCCTTCGGTATAATCAACCGTTGAGCCTTGCAGATACTGATAGCTTAGTGAGTCAATGACTAAAGTGACATCGCCATTATCGAAGTTGGCATCATCTTCCCCCAATTCACTATCGAATCTAAAACCATAAGAGAAGCCTGAGCAGCCGCCGCCCGTCACATAAACGCGTAGCATAAGCTCGTTATCGCCTTCTTCTTCGCGTAGACGGCGGACTTTTTTTGCGGCGTTATCGGTAAGATGAAGGAGAGTAGGATCGACAGGCTGACTTGAGCTGGGATCATATTGAGTGGTTAATGTCGTCATAATTACCTCATTGGCTGATACTTAACTGCCTGATGTCAGTAGTATTTTGGCAGTATATCATAATTGGGGCGGCTGTTAATTTATCAAGACTGCTAAGGCTATCTGCTTTGATTAGCCATTGAAACTAAGCCGCTAAGTCTTTATAAAACAGTTAAAAATGAAATAGTTATTTAATAGTTTGCCTATCGGCTAAGCGTTTGAAATAATAGCCGCCAATTTAAATCTTTAAACCCTTGAGACAAAAACCCCTATGATCGAATTCAAAGACGTCAGTGTTCGCCGTGATGGCCGTGTGTTATTTGCAGATGCCAGTTTTCAGCTGCATCCTAACCACAAGATTGGCTTGACGGGCAATAACGGCACCGGTAAATCTACTTTGTTTGCTTTATTATTGACGCAAATGGGTACAGGCGATACTGAGGTGACGCTCGATAAAGGTGAGATCAGTATTCCGGACAGCTGGCAAGTGGCGCATATGGCGCAGGAAGTCGGCGCTAGTAGTCAAACCGCTATCGATTATGTGCTCAGCGGTGATGAGCAGTGGTATCAGCTTAATGAAGCGTTGAGTGACTTAAGTACCGTTAGCGATGAGCAAATTCCTATACTTTATCAACAATTCGATGAGATTGATGGCTATAGTACACCAACCAAAGCGGCTCAAATTATGGCGGGTCTAGGTTTTAAGACCATTCAACACGAGCAGCCGGTAGAGGGTTTCTCAGGCGGTTGGCGCATGCGTTTAAACTTGGCTAAGACCTTGATGAGCCGCGCTGATCTTATGCTACTCGATGAGCCCACCAACCATTTGGACTTAGACGCTATTTTATGGCTTGAGACTTGGATTAACGCCTTTACTGGTCTGGTCATCGTTATCTCGCACGATCAGACCTTTTTGGATGCTACTGTCGGTCATATCCTGCATGTCGAACAGCAAAAAATCACTATGTATACTGGCAACTACCAGCAGTTTATTCGCACCCGTCATGAGCGTATGGCGCAGCAGCAGCAAGCGTATGAAAAGCAGCAAGAAACGCGCGTGCACTTAGATGATTTTATCCGCCGTTTTCGTGCCAAAGCCAGTAAAGCTAAGCAAGCCCAAAGCCGCATCAAGCAATTAGAGCGTATGGCGGAGCTATCACCGATGATGGCAGATAATCCTTTCTCCTTCTCGTTTTATGAACCGGCGCACATGAGCTCGCCGCTGATTGAACTCACTAAAGCTGATATTGGTTATAGTGACACGCCGCTCTTATATAACGCCAATGTGCAAGTGACGCCAGATACGCGTCTAGGTCTGCTCGGTATGAATGGCGCTGGTAAATCGACTTTAATTAAAGCGTTAGTAGGCGAGCTTGGTATTTTATCAGGCAGCTATCAGGTCTCTGACACTCTCAAATTGGGCTACTTTAATCAGCATCAAATGGATGCTTTGGATAGCGAGGCAACGCCGTTGCAGATGCTGCGTCGTCTGGCTGGCAAGACCTCAGATGCCGTTTTACGCGCTTTTTTGGGCAGCTTTGACTTTCGCGGCGATCGCATCGACACTATCAGTGAGCTGTTCTCTGGCGGCGAGCGCGCGCGTTTGACTTTAGCGCTTATCGTTTGGCAGCGTCCTAATGTGTTGGTACTTGATGAGCCAACCAACCATTTAGACTTACAAATGCGTCAAGCTTTGACCCTAGCTTTACAAGGGTTTAAAGGCGCGGTGGTGCTCGTCTCACATGATCGCGAGCTAATCGCTAACGTTTGTGATGAGCTGTATTTGGTGCACGATGGGCAAATAGATGAGTTTAAAGGTGATATCAGCGACTACGGTAAGTGGCTAGCGGAGAAGCGTAAGCAAGAAAATTCGCAAGATAAAAATAGCGACAAAAAAGCTAAAAGTAAAAAAGAAGCTAAGCAGTTTGTTTCACGTGAAACAAACGCTACTACTAACGCTACTAATGCTAATAAACAACAAAGCAAAGAGGAGCAAAAAGGCGCAAATAAAAATGCCGCTATGCCCAGTCCTGCAAGTAGTAGTTTGAGCAAAGAAGAGCAGCGTAAACTAGCCGCTGAGCGGCGCAAATTGACCGCGCCCATTCGCCGCGAGATTGAAGAGACAGAAAAGCGTTTGGCTTTGCTTGATAAACAGCTAGCTCATTTAGAGACTCAGTTAGCCGACACTGAGCTATACGAAGAGCATCGTAAAGCGGACTTACTTAAACTACTCGATGAGCAGGCCTCATTGCAGCAGCAGCATAGTGATGCTGAGGAAAGCTTATTATTAGCGATGACCCAATTAGAAGAGATGGAAGCGGATCTTGGCTAAAATCCAAAGATATTTTTAACACACAAAAAAGGAGAGCATAGGCTCTCCTTTTTTTATTACAACCAATGGAGTAGTTACCAGATGACAGTCTATGGGCTTACTGTCGACGATACTTGCCATCACCGTAAGATAATATCTTCATACTAGTGGTACAAAGTTGGCAGTTTATTTTACCAGCAGCGGCTTTAGATAAATCAAGAATACGTCCTTTGGTAAAAGGGCCTCTATCGGTGATTTTCACTATCACGCTCTGCTTTGTCTTTTTGTTAGTCACTTCTACCTTAGTTCCAAAAGGTAAGGTTTTGTGTGCCGCCGTCAAAGCGTTCATATTGAAGATGCTACCGCTAGCGGTACGCTTACCGTGAAACTTACTACCGTAATAGCTAGTATTACCAGCAAAAACAGTGGTACTTAACGCCAGTGACAACATGATAACTAAAGACTTGATTAAATAAGACATTCAATACCTATATGTAATTGATAAGATAGACAGCTACTCTTGCCTATATTATTTACGCTCCCTATGAGTGTAAACATTGCAGGTAGTCTACAAGATAAAGCTTACTATAGCCTTACAGATGTGTAAAAAATCGACTGAGTCAAATTGCAGTTACATTGTAAACTACTGATAAATAAGCGAAGTTATTATCTTAAAGCTTTTTATACAATGTAAATGACAAACTTAAATCTAGCTGTAAATACAAAGAATCAGTTTGAATAATAACTAGGTATCAGCTAAAGACTAAAATTGAAATTATAGAAAAAAGTCTTATTATAGAAACAGACGATTACAGCTTTATAGATTTTGAATAACAACCCGTTAAATAAAAGTATAAGGAAAAATAATGGCTGAAAAAAATTACTATGATATTTTAGGAGTGAAAAAAGACGCCACAGATGCCGATATCAAAAAAAAATATCGCAAATTAGTGCGTCAATATCATCCTGATGTCAGTGACGATCCAGACGCAGATAGTAAGATTGCTGAGATCAATAACGCTTATGAGACGCTTAGAGATAAAGATAAGCGTAGCGAGTACGATGCCATGCTTGATAATCCGTTTGCTGGCCAAGCCGGCGCGGGTGGTTTTAGTGGTTTTGGCGGACAATCAGGCGGCGCGCAGGGCGGCTTTCGCTGGGAGGATATCAAAGATCAGTTTGGTGAAGGTGAGGCTTTTGGTAGTGGCGGCTTTCGTTTCGATGATATCTTCTCTGCATTTGGTCGCGGCGCACGCGGCTCAGCTGGCAGTCAATCGGCTGGCGGTCAAAGTGGCTTTGATCAATTCGGTGGTGGTTTTGGTATGCACGATAGCAAAGGTCAAGATCAGCACGCCGAGATCAATGTCGATCTAGCATCCGTCTACAGTGGCGATGATTATAGTATTAAGTTGAACGTACCGGTGCGTCAGCCTAATGGTAGCGTCAGCTATGATAACAAAACCCTTAAGATAAAAATTCCTAAAGGTATCACTGATGGTAAGCAAATTCGTTTGGCAGGACAGGGAGCAGCTGGCATTGGCGATGGTCAAAACGGTGATTTATTCCTAAAAGTAAAAATAACTCATGCCGCCAATATTCGCTTAGAGGGCGCTGATGTTTATCAAACGGTAAATATAACACCTTGGGAAGCCGCTTTAGGCGAAAAAATCAATGTCACTACGCCTGCTGGAACTTTAGGCGTTACTATTCCAAGTAACAGTAAATCGGGCAGTAATTTGCGGTTAAAAGGCAAAGGTATTCCAGCTAAATCTGCTGGAGATTTGTACTTAACACTAAATATTGTCAATCCAGAGGTGACTACTGAGGCGGCTAAGCAAGCTTATGAGCAGCTCAAACAAGCCCTTAAAGATACTAATATCAGTCGCTAATCCAGCCAAAAAACTGGTAGGACTAAAGAGATGATATAAGGCATAAACGAGGATAATAATGATGAAACAATCGCCTGAATTAACCGACATAATTATGAGTTTCGATGAGCTAGTATCTGCTTGTGGTCAAGAGCCGCAATGGATTGTGGCTTTGATAGAAGAAAATATCATCGAGTATGATATCCCTGAAAGTAAGCAATTCACAGGCTATCAGCTGACGACAGTGCGCCGTGCTGCGCGTCTTAGCCGCGATTTTGAAGCCAGCGTACCGGCTATTGGCTTGATACTTGAGCTATTAGATGAAGTCGAGCAACTGCGTCAATTCAAACGTCAGTGGGATAATGATACTCAGATGATAGAAGTCGATATTGAAAGCTTTAAATAAATGCAATAGCCACTAAATGTCCAAAAAAAAGAGCCCATTTGGGCCCTTTTTCGTCTGATAGCTATTGATTAACGCGCGTATTTGGGGTCTGCCGCCGCTGTAAATAATATATCGGTTGATGAGTTCAGTGCGGTCTCTGCCGAGTCTTGAATGACACCGATAATAAAGCCGACAGCCACCACTTGCATAGCGATATCGTTTGGAATACTAAATAAACTTGCTGCTAAAGGAATCAGCAATAAGGAGCCACCCGGCACACCTGAGGCACCGCCTGCACTAACGGTCGCCACCAAGCTTAGCAGCAAGGCTGAGGCAAAGCTTACCTCGATACCCAAAGTATGCGCTGCCGCCAAGGTTAACACGTTAATAGTAATCGCCGCGCCCGCCATATTGATAGTAGCGCCAAGCGGAATAGTCACCGAATAAGTATCTTCGTGTAGATCAAGTTTGCGCGCAAGGTTCATATTGACAGGAATATTGGCCGCGGATGAGCGGGTAAAAAAGGCGGTAATCCCAGACTCACGCAGGCAGGTAAAGACGAGCGGATAAGGGTTTTTGCCCGTTTTGACAAATACGATTAAAGGGTTGGCGACTAGCGCGATAAACAGCATACAACCGACGAGCACCATCAAAATATTGGCATAGCCTTTTAGAGCCTCAAAACCTGTCTCAGCGACAGTATTGGCGACCAAACCTAAAATACCAAAAGGCGCAAGGGCAATCACCCACTTGACCACTTGTGAGATGGCATCTGCAAAGTCGCTTACGACAGTACGCGCGGTATCACTGGCTTGACGTAGCGCAAAACCAATAATCAGCGCCCAAGCTAAGATACCGATATAATTGGCATTAGCTACAGCATTGACAGGGTTTGCGACTAAACTCATTAATAAATTGGTTAATACTTCTTTGAGATTAGCAGGCGGTACTTGCTCGATATCGGCATTGACCAAAATCATCTCGATTGGGAACAAAAAGCTTGCTCCAACGGCTGTTAATGCTGCCAAAAAAGTGCCAAAGAGATACATAATAAGCACAGGCTTGACGTAGACCTCATTACCACTGCGCTGTTTACTGATAGCGGCCATCACTAATACAAAAACTAAGATAGGCGCTACTGCTTTTAATGCACCAACAAACAAGGTGCCAAGCAAGCCCAAAGCAATACCGGCACTAGGCGCTAACCAACCGATTAATACTCCTAAAACTAAACCTACAATAATCAGTGGCACTAGGCCTATTCGCTGATACATCGCTATCAATGAGCGCATCTTTATACCTCTAATAAAAACCACAGTAAGAAAGTTACATAAGGATAATATAATCGACAGATATTAGCATTTTTTATGATATTCGCCTAATGCTCTACTCTATGCGTTTGATGATATATAACAGTAGCTGTCAATAAATAGATGAGATATAAAAATGAGATAGTTAAAGATATTGAAAAGTTTGAACTACAGCAAGATATAAAAACTTCACTGGTTTTAGACTTTAAAATGAGTCAACTCATAATCAAGCTGTTGATAGTACTTGTATTTTTGGCGTCCTTGAGCGACGCTGGTTTCATCAGGTAGGATAATCTCAAGGATACGGCTCACTAACACATTACTAGTGGCGGCTATAAAGTCATTAACTGGACGCGCGGTAGTATTGATAACGATACCACTGAAATTTGGCGGTAATCGCTGAGCCAGTAGCACTGGCGCTACAGAATCAACATTTGACTCATCAACCTCAGCGCCGCGCCGTTGATGCGGAATAAAGCTTGCTGCATCATTTGCCCATAAGCCTTCATCAAGCTCAATGAGCCGCTCTTCATTGTCAGCCAAGATAATAAGCGACTGCGAGCTCTTGTTCAACGCGGTCTGAGTCAGCTGACAAATAAAGCCCAAGAAATCTTGGGCTTTATTCGCGCTTAACACATAAAAACTAACTTTTAGTTTTGACATTTTAGGTACTTAAGCATTTTTGCTTACCTGTTTTTTAAGTTAATTATAAATTAACTATTATGCCATATCTGCACAGTTTTTTAGATATTGCATAAATAATGGTACAGGACGACCGGTAGCCGCTTTTTCTTTACCTGAGAGCCAAGCGGTACCAGCGATGTCTAAATGCGCCCACGCTTGACCTTCCTCAATGAAGCGCGATAAGAAGCAAGCGGCGGTAACCGCGCCTGCGCCTTTACCACCGATGTTTTGCATATCGGCGATAGGCGAGTCGAGTAAGGTCTGATACTCGTCATCAAGCGGCATATGCCAGATAAGATCGCCGGATTGGTTGCTAGCGTTTTCTAAGCCAAATAGCACATCTTCATCATTACTAAACACCGCTGAACGTACGTGACCTAGAGCCACTACGCAAGCGCCCGTTAAAGTAGCGACATCAATGATCGCTTTTGGCTGATAGTTTTGCTGCACGTAGCACAGCGTATCACACAATACCAAACGGCCTTCGGCATCGGTATTTAGAATCTCAACCGACTTACCATTCATCGCTTTGATGATATCACCCGGACGCGTTGCTTCCCCTGATGGCATGTTTTCTGCACACGCTAATGCGCCGACGACGTTGATAGGCAAACGCGCTTCACATAAAGCTTGTATAGTACCTAGTACCGCCGCAGAACCGCCCATATCAAATTTCATCTCATCCATCGCCGCACCTGGCTTGATTGAGATACCGCCTGAGTCAAAAGTCACGCCTTTGCCTACTAAGACGATAGGCGCATCAGCGCTGTACTTACTTGATTGATCGGCAACTTTGGCTGATTTTTTAGCCGCTTTGATAGGGAGCTTATCGGCGATGGCTTTGATACCGCCAGTGACTTTTGCCGCGCTGTTAGCACCCTTAGCAGTAAATTTCGACTGGCCTTGATATTCCATAATCACTAGCTTGCCTTCCTTTACCGAGCCTTTAGAGACCGCTAAAAAGCAGTTCATACCCAGCGCTGACATCTCCTCTTCACCTAATACAGTGACCTTTAGCACGTCAGAGTATTTTTTACCAAGCTCTTGTGCTTGCTCGGCCATAAACGCTGGAAAGCAGATATTACCCGGCTCATTAGCCACATCACGAGTCAAGCTTTGACCGATAAATATCGACTGCGCAAAGTCTAGCGCTGACTGTAAACTATCGTCAGCTAATAAGTAGATATCACTCAATACGGGCGTGGTTTGCTCAGACTTATATTTATCAAAACGATAAGTTGCGGCTAATAGATTAAGCGCAAATTGACCAAATTCATTCTCTTCTAGAGCGTTACCTACGGCGATGGTGATAGAGGAGACGCGCTTATGAGTCGATTGATAGATGGTCTTGGCGACTTTTTGTAGTACGCTATGATTAAGCTTATCGGTATCGCCTACGCCTACTAATAACAGCTGTAATGGGTTTTGTTTGGTGGTTTTTCTGTCCCCTGCCAAGGCGTAGTCGGTGACCGTTTCGCAAGCTTTTCCGCTAAAATGTGACACTTCGATTAGCTGCTCAATACGCTGCTCATAATCAGCTAGTGCTTCTTTAGCAAGAATGTTTTTATCATTATCGACTAAGATGACTAGACAGCTAGAGTCTTTATCTTTGGCTGCTTTTTTTAGTATTTTTTGAGTATGCGTTTTTGGTAGCTGCGCGGTTAATTTGATATTCATAGATGACGGTCCTTATTAGAATTATGATAAAAAGATTAGTGAGGTCAAAGGTTTGAATAAACCTCGCTGATAGACCTAGCTAATAAACCTACTGGGCTTGGATTATAGTCTAACATATCGATGATAGCGCGTTTGTTCTGCAAGGGTTAGATAATGTTATTTGTGACTGTTTAGCTAAAGAGCTTGCGGTACTTTTGCACACTTTTCACCGTCATCTATCACAAAAACATGCTAGCATTAGCAGTTATGTTTGCCGCTTATACTGGCCTATCCACATTCATCCAAAAAATAAGAAAGAGGCTGGTTATACAGGTACAATGACCCGCGCCAATCCTAACCTTTATCTAAGAGTCTTTATTGTGATATTACGCCGCTACATGACCCGTCAAGTCGCCTCCACTACTGCTTTGGTATTGGGGTTTTTGGTGGTGATGATGCTTGGTGGTCGGCTGATTCGTTACTTTGGCATCGCTGCCGAAGGACGTTTGGATGTCAGTTTGTTGTTCACTATTATCGGCTATAACTTACCTTACTTTTTGGAGCTAATTTTACCGCTATCGTTCTTTATCGCCTTGATGTTAGTGTTTGGTCGCCTCTATGTCGATCAAGAAATGGCGGTCATCAATGCCAGCGGCGTCTCAAGAGGTAAGCTTGGACGCTTGATTACGCCTCTTATCCTAGCGCTGTTTGTAGCAGAGGCGGCATTATCTATAGTCGGTAAACCGTGGGGGGTACGCTCCTCTGAGAGTGTTTGGCAGCAGCAAGCGTTGACTAGCGCTTTTGATCTTATCCGGCCCAAAGAGTTTATTAGTAGTGGTAATTATCATTTGTATGTCGGCAGCCTCAGTGATGATAAAAGTCAATTACAAGACGTGGTGCTTATCCAATCTGGCCCAGCTATCAAGCCCTCTACAGTAGATAATAATGCCACAGCGGATACTGCCCAACTGACTGAAAGCGCTGCATTAGCTGAGCAATTACCGCTTGATAAGTTACCACAATCATTAACTGATAATACCAATCAGCAAATTACAAAAGACACTATCACCTTGGCCAAAAGTGCAAAGCAAGTTGAGAATAGTGCCAGCGGCGTCACGCAATTGGACCTGTTTCAAGGTCGACGCTATGAGGTCGGCGCTGGTAGTCTAAAATACAATCAAGTAGGCTTCGATCGTTACCGTATCACTTTGACAGAGTCGCCAAAAGAAGTGGTCACTGAGGAAAATATCGAGACGCAAGCGCTCGCTCCTTTATGGCAAGCGGCAACGGGTAGCACCGCTAATATGGAGGCTACGCGCGCCGCTCAAGGGGAGCTGGGTTATCGCTTTGCTCTGCCTTGGCTGATGATCATCGCGCCGATGCTAGCGATACCATTGGCACAAGTCAAACCACGCCAAGGTCGCTGGTTACGACTGTTTCCGGCGATTTTATTATTTGTCAGCTGCGCGCTTGGGATAATTTCTCTGAAAAACGCCGTCGCTAAAGGCAGCGTCAGTGTCTTCTCATACGCTTGGCTAATCATAGGCTTTATGGCCTTAGCGCTATATCTGAACTGGGGCAGCCGCATTCAGCACCGTCTGCGTTTTCGCTCTAGTGCGAAAGAAGAGGTTAATACTGACGCTAATAACAAGTCAAATGGAGGGTCGTTATAATGCGCTCGTTATCTGCCTCCAAAAATAAGACGCTGACATTAGCCAAAAAACCAAACAACCTAAAGGTGCTCAGCCGTTACGTCAAGCTTAATGCGCTATTAGCGATAGTTGCAGCGGTAGTGGGCTTATGGGCGCTACAAGTATTATTTTCTTATTTATCTGAGCTTGATTCGTTGAGTGATAGCTATACTATGAGCGAGGCGCTTAAATATATCTTTTATCGCTCGCCGTACTTTTTGGAGGAGTTTATTCCGACCGGTGCACTGCTTGGCGCGGTGGTTGGTCTAGGGCTACTGGCCAATAAAAGCGAGTTAGTCGTGATGCGCGCCTCCGGCGTCAGTGTCTATCGTATCGTGGGCTGGGTGCTACAACCTGCCTTAATATTTGTCATCTTAGCACTGATTATTAACCAGTTTATTTTGCCGACGACCAATCAGTTGGCGAATGAGATTGATAATAAAGATAATAGCGCTTTGATTACTTCGGTCCGCGGCTATTGGACCATGCAGCCAAGCTTTGATAGCACTGCTAACGCTACTGAGCCTAATGGTAGTGATATTCTGTATATCGACTACGCGGATGTCGAGGGTAATATTGGTGAAGTGAAGCGTTGGCGTTTAGATAAAAACGGTAATCTACAAACCGCTATTCGTGCACAAGGCGGCAAATATACTAGGCGACAACTACTGAGCCAAACGAGCGACAATACCAGCGCGCAATATCGCTATGATTGGCAGCTCAATAATGTCACCAAGCTAACTATTAGCCAAGGCGCTAATAGTAGTCAAGATAGCGCTGAATCAGATACGCTAAGCCTACCTTTCGCACCAGAATCGGTTTATCTATTGACCCGCGATGCTGAGGATTTGTCACTGACGCAGTTATATGAGCATCGTCAATTTATGCGCCAGCAAGGCAAGCGCTCATTGACTCATGAGCTCGCTTTTTGGCAAAAGCTGCTATCGCCTTTATCGATATTATCGCTAGTGATTGTCGCTTGCTCGTTTGTCTTTGGCTCACTACGTACCCATAGTTTGGGCTTGCGTATCGTGGTTGCGCTGCTATTTGGCTTGTTGTTTAGCTATATTCAAGATTTGGTCGGTTTTGTATCTTTAGCAACCGGATTCTCGCCTTTTGTAATGGTGCTACTGCCTATTATTATCAGCGCGGTATTAGGTTGCTATCTGCTAAAAAGGCAAATGTAACTGAGTATAGCTTAAAAATGCTACAGTTAAAAAAGCACGCTAAGACTATAAAGTCTTAGCGTACTTTTTTATTACTCTTTAATCTTAACGAAAACTACTCTTTAACCGCCATAGTAATAGTATAAGTCTTGCCCTGTTTTACCTTGTCGCTATTGCCAAACACTTCAGTAAACGAGCGTTTCATAAATTGGCGCAGACCGTTGATAGTCACTACATAAAAACGACCGCCTTGGCGCATACGTGCATAAGCATCAAGAAAATATAAATAATGCTGCTCTTTACCTACTTTGGCAGGCAAGTTTGACATCACTAAACTAAAGTCTTTATCCGCCGCCACATGATTAAAGCCGTTTGATAAATGCACATCGACGTTAGTCAAGCCGTTGTTTTCACAATTGCGCCGCGCATACTCTACCGCCATAAAGTCTTTATCAATTAAAGTATGCTGACCATTCGGGCACTCGCGCGCCGCCGTCATACCAAGCACCCCATAACCACAGCCCAAATCTATCGAATCATCATCTTGTTCAAAGTCGATATAATCGAGTAGCATCAGGCTACCGTCATCAAGCTTTTGCGGGGAAAAAATACCCCAAGTGGTGGCAAAATCAAAAGGCTTGCCAAGTACCTCTTGACGAAAATGAATATCTTCGCGCCAGTGTTCAGCGTTTTTTAGTAGCTCAGCAGGGGGGCGATGATTTGTAGAGTGGCTCATGAAATTCTCAGATAATTATTGAGTAAAAGGTTAAAAACTTGCAGAGATAAGCTTATAAGTTAAGGCGTATTGTAGCCCTAAAAGGCCAGTATTGCAGCTATGGATTTAAGTGATTTGTAGGACTAGGGGTGACAAAAACGTGAAGTATTATCAAAAGGTGATGTTATTTTGAGTTATCTTTGGTCTTAAACGGCTCAGAGAACTGCAATATCAAAAAACTCACTACTGATAAAATTATAGCGATCTCATAACGACTGTAAGCTACGGAGATGCCGATAGCGCCAGTATTCCAAAGCCCAGCCGCAGTAGCCGTGCCTTTGACACTGCCACTACTCTTAAAAATAGCGCCACCACCGATAAAGCCCATACCGGTGATAATAGCGTACATAATACGTGCCTCAGCGTCGCCTTCTTGATAAATATCGCGGCCGACTAGCATAAAGGCGCAAGAGGCAATACATACCAAAGGAAAGGTTCTAAGGCCTGCGCCGCTATCTTTCATCTCGCGGTTAAGGGCAATGGGTAGCGATAATATAAAAGCAATACCTAATTGAAAGAAGTGATATTTCATCAAATCCATATCAATATCGAAGCCAAACATAGCTCACCTCCTTGTCTATAACAGTAACACGGCCTAGACTCTATTATAAATAGTGTAGCGACTGCGGTGTCGGTTTTTAGTTAAGGATTTGAATGGATTTTTTTGTGGAGTATGCTTTGAGTGGATATTTTTATAATTTTATCCTCGCAAATGCTTTTTTAGCAGATGATCAAATATAAATGGGCCAAAGGGTAAAAACGAACCAAGCACCCCAGCAGGTAATGCCCAAAGCGGCAGTTTTATTTTACTCGCAGCATAAATAAGTATTAGGATATAAGCGATAAATAGGGCTCCATGCGCCATACCGATATATCTCACAGGTTCAGGAATATCCAGCAGATACTTTAGCGGCATAGCAATACCTAGCAGCAACAAAAAAGACGTGCCTTCTAAATAACCCATAATAGTTAAAGTTTTGAGTGCAGAGTTTTGACTGTTTGTTAGAGTAGGCAGGCTAGATGCCTGAGCTTGCGACACTTTATATTCCTTTTACGATCATTAATAAATATTTAATTCTAGCCACGCGGATGATGCTCAGCATGCAATTTTTGCAATCTTGCGGTCGCCACGTGGGTATAAATTTGCGTGGTGGATAAATCACTATGACCTAATAATAACTGTACGCTACGCAGATCCGCACCATGATTGAGCAGGTGAGTGGCAAAGGCATGACGTAGAGTATGCGGCGATAAATCCTTATCGATACTAGCGACTTTGGCGTGTTTTTTTAATAAGTACCAAAAATTCTGCCTGGTCATATAACCGCCTTGCGCCGTCAAAAATACTGCTTGGCAATTGCCTGATTTCAAATGCGCGATCAAATCACCACGACCATGAGTCAGATAATCCTCTAAGGCGTCTGCTGCATATTCTCCCAATGGCACGAGCCGCGTCTTATTACCTTTACCAGTGATTTGTAGCCAACCTGAGTTTAGATTGACTTGCTCTAATGATAAATTGACTAGCTCGCTGACGCGTAGGCCACAAGCATAGAGTACCTCCAGCATGGCTTTATCACGTAATCCTAAAGCGGTGCTGGTATCAGGGGCAGCGAGCAAATTATCAACATCGGCCTCGCTTAAGTCTTTAGGTAGGGGACGACCTAGCTTTGGGGTTTTGATCCGCTCGCAAGGGTTGTCTTCGCGTAGATTGCTAGCGATCATCCACAGGTAAAACTGTCTTAGGCTTGAGAGCATCCGCGCCTGCGTGCGCGGCGTTTTACCCTCAGCTGCAAGCATTGATAAACAGTGCAGAACATCATCCGCTTGCCACTTGGTGAGCGCGGTAAGGCTTGTTAATTCACAAGAGCGCAAATCCCGTATATAAGCATTACGAGTCCGCGTTGCCAGTCCTCGTGCCAGCATCGCTTGGCGAAACTCAGTGATATAGCTTGGTTCATCATCAACGGCTAGCGCTTTGGGTTGGCGCTGTTGTACGGCGCGATCACGGCTCAT
>JARIDJ010000094.1 GCA_029267175.1 Psychrobacter sp.
GCGACAGCTGGCACGATAGCCCTACCATTGACCGACAAACAAGGCGATATAGTAGGCGCGGTATTCTACACACCAAACAGTAAAGACAAGCCAATAGTTATTGATCCTACAGGT
The DNA here is from genome assembly GCA_029267175.1 of Psychrobacter sp. Lineage (GTDB taxonomy): Bacteria > Pseudomonadota > Gammaproteobacteria > Pseudomonadales > Moraxellaceae > Psychrobacter. The sequence continues at coordinate 115 of JARIDJ010000094.1, forward strand.
TATGGCGCTATTGTCATTGGTGACACTAACAAAGCCAATGAGGTGATAGCGTTTGATGACATAACCCATGCTATTGATGCTTATCAATGCATGATAGCTGATGATATAACCTTTATTGTTAGCCCTAAAAAGACTAATCAGCACCTTAAAAAAATGGTGCAGCATTGGAGTAACGGATCATTAGTTACCGTTCCCGTAACGCTTGATGATAAAGGCTTAATAAACCTATTAGCAGGGATCAAAGCGCAAGCGTTAGTTACTGATGCTCATATCGTCACTAAGCTGCAAGCAGGTGAGAGCTACAACGCTATAAAAGATGATAATGAGCTCATACAGCTGGCAGACACCGCCTATTACCCCGAATGGCGCAAAGATGAAGCCCCACAGCTTAACGCGCCTATGGTCTATGAAGATGCACGTTTTGAGCTATACCATGACGGGCTATTTTTCGTTAGATATAACCTCGATGATCCAGCAAACATAACCTTTAAGTCTAAGTCGTTTGTTTGTTCACCTATTGAGGTTATCGCTAAGACTAGGGACACTAGCAGCGGTACATGGGGGCGGTTATTACAATGGCGTGATGATGATAATATTTTGCATCAATGGTCAATGCCGTTATCACTACTGCAAGGTGATGCCCGTGAATATCGTAGAGAGCTAGCCAGCCAAGGATTAAGCATTACAACCAATAGCAAACAGCGCAGCTACTTAGACACCTATATTCAAAACTACCCTATTCACAAACGGGCGTTATGCGTGGATAAGTTAGGCTGGCATGGTGAGCAGTACATTCTAGCCAATGGCTCAATAGGTGGCGATGATAAGCAAATCACCGTTTATCAGTCTGCAAACGCTATCAACAGCACCTTAGCCCAGCAAGGGACGTTAGCCCAATGGCGTGAAGAATTATGCAAACCACTAGCCGAACAAAGTCGTTTTGTTTTCTCTATTGCTTGCGCTTTTGCAGGGCAGCTATTAGAGCCGTTAGGTAGTGATGGTGGCGGTTTTCATATTATAGGCTCAAGTACTATGGGTAAGTCATTATCGCTAAAAACGGCTGCTAGCGTATGGGGTAAGCCTGACAGCTACACTAAGACATGGCGCAGTACAGACAACGCCTTGGAGGGCACAGCAAGCGAGTATAACGACAGCTTTTTACCCCTAGATGAAGTTAGTGAGGGCAATCCATTAATATTGAGTAATATTATTTATATGTTAGGCAATGGTACAGGTAAAGGGCGTAGTACTACCACAGGACATAACCGCATAGCCAAAACATGGCGCATTATCTTTTTATCCAACGGTGAAAAAACCATACAGCAAGAAATGGCGCAAGCAGGAAAAAAGACCAATGCAGGTGTAGAGGTTCGAGTAGCGCATATAGATGCTGATGCTGGGGCTAAAGATAGGGCTGGTAATAATTTAAGAATGTTTGATAGTTTGGTACTGGCAGACACAGGCGCAGCACAAGCCGACAAGATCAATGAGCTATCACAGGCTTACTATGGCGTAGCTGGCATAGCATGGCTTGAACATATCACAAACGATAAGGCAGCGACTACAGCCACCGCTAGAGCGCTTGTAAGCGACTTTATGAGTCAATACCCACAGCTAGCACCGCAAGCGCATAGAGTGGCTAAACGGTTCGCTATTGTGGCAACAGCTGGAGAAATGGCAACACTGGCAAATATAACAGGCTGGCAAGCAGGACAAGCAACTACAGCCGTTAGGATATGTTTAGATAATTGGCTTGATAACTATGGGCGTGATGGTGAACACGAACAGCGCCAAATCATAGAGCATATTAAGGCATTTATTGAACTGCATGGATCAAGTCGTTTTGAACTTTGCCACAGCACCGCATACCAAGACTTTGCACCTAAGATAACGAACCGTGTGGGCTATCACAACTACGACACAGGAGAGTATTATTTTACTACCAGCACGTTTGATAATGTTTGTTCACCGTTTAACAAAGCTAAGGTACTGCAGGTGTTAGATAATGCTAAATTATTGAACGTGACAGAACATGACCGCAAAACGTGCAAAGTTACTTTACCGTTTAAAAAGAGCCGTACGCGCGTTTATGCTGTCAAAAACGACATATTAAACTATGAAACCAATAAAAGCACTGGGACAGCTGGGACAACTGGGACAGAGCATACACAGCAAGGGTTAGAGCCTGTCCCAAGCACTGGGACACCACTGGGACAGCTGGGACACAATACAACAATTTGCTAATTTGTCCCAAGTGTCCCAAAGCCTAAAAATGGACTGGGACAGCTGAAAGCTAGTAATTACGGGGGCTGTCCCACTGTCCCAAGTGTCCCAAGCAAAAAACTAGGTTACAGCAAAAATAATCAAAGGTAGGCGTTAAGCGTCTGCCTTTTTTATTGGCAGTGATAATATAGGCAATAAGCGTATGATAAAGATAAGTAAAAATATCTATCAGTGCTAACTTGATGCACAAGGAGAGCAACCAATGACAGACTATACAAACTTAGATGACTATGTGGCAGCCCTACCAGCCGATAGACAGCAAACGATCAATGACAAAGCCAAAGTATTAAGCCGATCTATTGAGTTAGATAAACTAGGACAGATAGATAACTGCAAACAATCCAAGCTTGATAGGACGATATTATCTAACGGTTGAATATAAGCCAAAGCTAAAACCTAAAGGCAACGGTAAGATTACGGTAAGGCTAAGCGCTCAATGTTGAGAAATGTTGAAACTAAAGCCGTTTGTAGAGTTGAGAATAATTAAGGTTTAAAACAGTTATGCAAAACAGAAAAACACTGCTTATCATGTTGTCATTTGTTTACATTCAAATCAGTTTGACGACTGCTAGCATGTTAATAAATGTTAAGGTTTAAACGTACAATTACCTTTACTACCCTTTACCGATTGCAAGCCCCCAATGGGGTAAGCACTAGCCTAAAGCCTTACTATCATTAGCCTATAGCGTTATAGAGCCACTAAAACAGTATAGCGCCGTCAAAGTAAAATAGACGTGAGCAGTTTTGCGCCTATCACTTGATAAAGTGCGACTTTTCGGACAACTTAGGCGATTACTACCAAGCCCTTTTTATAGTGTAAAGAAACTAAGGTTTCCATAAGGTTTTAGACAATCGAGAACCTTATAAAACCTAATATTCAAAACAGATTAGCACCGCCTAACCTGTTGTCATTTGTTAACATTGGCAGCACTCACAACCTGAGGTTTCCCCTAGTTTTTAGATAATCGAGAACCTAACAAAACCTAACATTGATAACCCCACAAAACCCAACATTCAAAACAGAAAAATAAAGTAGCGAACCTGTCAAAACCTGTCATTCAAAACCAAATCACACTCAAAGCAAACGCCCATTACAAGGGTTTTTGCACACTATAAAAAAGGACTTTTCGGAGTCCATAAAAGGGATAGTTTTTCGGAGTGCTTTAAAAGAGAATGACAGCACGTTTTAGGGTTTTCATACACTATAAAAAGGGGTTTTTGGACATCGTAGAGGGTAGTTTTTAGAGTCCATAAAAGAGCCGTCAAAATAATACTTCGAGTCCATAAAAAGGGGTAATTTTCGGACATCGTAAGCAGGGCTAAAAATGGATTGTTGGACACGTTAGGGGACTTTATGCACAGGTAGAGCCACTTTTGAGAAACAACCCCTTAACGGCTAGTTTATGGAACAGTACGCGCACGGGTGCAGATCATGCCAATGTTAGATAGTTTTCGGACAGGTGAGCGCCTTTTTTATAATGCGTAAAAACCTATTGAACAGATAACCACCAACTGTGGGAATTAGCAGACGCAAAGAAAACGCACGAAAAACGCACACATTTAAGCCCCATTATTGAGTGTATGCAGTTATTAGCAATTCAACCCCATGCAAGAAACTTGCAAGCGGTATTAAGTAAGTGCTGACACGTTCATCATAATGACGAACCTAACCAGCCAGCCCCCTGTTATTTTGTAACCAGCTTTATGAGCGTTTTAATGGGTAAATAGGCGATAAAACCTAAGTGACTTTTGCAAATTGCGGTATATTTTGCGGTATATTTTTATTTAATAAACCTTAAACCTATATAAATCAAAGCCTACAGCTTACACTTTACTTCCTGCCGTTCCGACCAAACACTGAGATTAAGAAAAAGCCAATCATTGATATCAATGGTTGGCTTTTCTGTTTAGGCGACTTATTAATATCAAAAAGAAGCCTTAGTAATAGCGCTGAGCTCTTCATTAATGATAAAAGTTTTAGCTCGAATACCGCTAAAGCCAAACGACTGCAAACGCTCGGTATGTTTAGCTTGATATCTATTGGCATCTGCTAAGTTATCAAAAACATATATACCGCCTGCCTCTTGCGTTTCTTCGTTCTCCGTCCACAGCTTATAGACCAAACCGTCCTCGGTAGCGATGTCTTTGGCAAGATCTTGCATCTGCTCAAAAAACGCATCACCAAAAGGGCCTGTATATGGAAAGTCCATCTGTAAAAGGTATTTCATTTTTTATTCCTATTATTAATTAAAAACTCTCAACATTATACAATTTATTAAATTATAGGCGATATTAGGGTTTTGTCAATTAAGGCAAAGATAGCACAACTCACTATAGACTTTTAGCCAGCGAGCGGTTAGGTTAAATACTTCGTTAACGACTTTGGCTTATACTATGTTCAAGCTAACGACTCAGCCGCTCTCTAACTTTGTTTTGGATAAAGACTATGCTCCATGGGAGATTTATCGTCGCCCCTTCGTACGTGATCTAGCATACGTTCTCGCTTGCCCTAATGTCTTGACTCAGTGGATTGACTTCTCGCCGCATCAAAATACTCATACTATTGCCGTACATAATAGCGAATTTTGGACAATGCAGTTTGAGGCTTACAAATCACGTTTGGATGAGTTAGATGCCACTAATGCTTATCAGCAGTTGACGCGCTACTTACTATCGCGTCCTAGCCCGAATCGTTTAGGCTTTCATTTTGAGGGCTTATTATCCTTTTGGTTAGAGAACGGCTACGCACGTGGATTACACCCTTATGAGACGCTTGCAAGTAATATTCAGCTATATAACGGCAAGCAGACCATCGGTGAGCTGGATTTGATTCTCTATAATCATACAGACAAGCTAACTGAGCACTGGGAGTTAGCGATTAAATTTTTTATGGGTTCAAAGCCCTTTGCGCCTACTGATTGGGTTGGTATTAATTCTAATGATAACCTTCAGCGAAAAATGGCTTATATGCAAAATAAGCAATTTCGCGCCATTTGGGTAGATACTAAGGATCATGGCCGCGTCAAGGTTGATAAGCGCTATGGGATAATAAAAGGACGGTTCTTTTTGCCAATGGGCATGACTGATTTTACTTATCCTAAGTGGTTGGCTACAAATTTTCCTATGCATCAGTGGTGCGATATAAACGATAAGAGCAGTCTTGCTAAGTTTAATTTGAGCCACTTACGCTTCGCGCACTATATAGAATGGTTTACCAAACGCGATTTTTATGATGATCGTAAAAACCTACCTACTTGGTTAGAGCTATGGTCAGAAGAGGAGCGACCTAAGGCAGGCTTATACTTCGAAGAAGATCGTCCGATAGTGATTTATCATCATGTGAGCATTGGTAGCTAAGCTAACTGTTCCTACCAAGCGTAACGTCCATATAAGCTAATCTCACTACGCTTGGCTTTTTCTGAATCTAAATTATCGGTTAGCAACTTTAGACCTCCATACTGACTATCTAACGCCAGTCCCAGTGCTTGAGTTTGCGGCTCTACCAATGCGGTAAGCATAAAGGGATAGCGATTATTGTTAAGCATATAACCTGCTGAGAGCTGATATAAGTCTTGCACCTCATTGACCTGACCCTGTATACCGAGCTGCCATTGGTCATTCAACTGATGCATAAGACTAGCCTCAACCCGCCAAGGAAGATTTTGCTTGACATCATTAGTGCTGAGCTGACCTTTTGTTTTATCGGTAGTTCCTCTGTTGATATCATAGTCCAGTACATAGGACGTATTAGGCGTATCCTTCCAGTGCATCCGTCCAAGGATATCGTAGCCACGAATAGACAAGTGGGTTTTGTCTGATAGTTTTCCTATCAGATTTATATCTAATGAATAACCATAACCTTTAGGTTTATCAGGATACCAGTTCAAATCCTCTTCGCCAAGTGCAGGCTCATCATAATAGTAATCCAAATAGGTCAACGTTTTATTGAGTCGATCAATATTTTTGACTACTTCTTCACCGTTCAATGCTTGCGAGGTTAAACTACCATTAGCTTTACCATCAAGCACATGTAAGCCTTGCCAAATATTTGCATGAGTGGTCAGTTGCCAGTTAGGCGACAGTGCTTGCGTAAACCCTACGTTAGCGCCAAAACGCTCATTATGCTGCGCCTCTAGCTGTAGCTCATAGGTTTGATTTTGGTTAGGAATCTGCTTATTTTGATACTGCCAATACAGGTCTGCGGTTTGTTGATTAAAGCTCATTAGATAGTCATAACGCCAAGCAAGTCCATAGCTTATCGGACTATCTGTAGCTTGCACCGTCAGTGCTGCACGGCCCTGTGCGTAAGCATGCTCGCCTGACTCTAAAGGCGCATCCCAATCTTTGATAAAAGCAGCAATAGGCTGCGCGGGACTATGAGCCGTTGCCATTACTCTCAAGTCAACTTGCAGCGATGGTTTCTTAGTTGCTAAATAAGCAGAGGTTGATACATCGGTACTTTGTGCTGGTATTGAATCAACATGACTGGCTTGATCTATGATTTGTATCTGTTGTGCGCTAGCGGACATTGATGCCGCTACACTAGCAACAATAAATAACTGGCGTCCGAGGAAAGTCATATAAAAACCTATATAGTAAAAACTATAAAACTTAATGAATAAGGCGTAAAAAAGAGACAGGCCCAGCTGTCTCTTTTTTAAATTGCTAATAAGTTAATAATTCAATACATAGAAGGAAGACTAGCCTAATGGAACAAAGCTATTGTCGGTAAACCTAGCATTTACACTACCATTATTTTCCAACAACTCACCAAACACTTTACCGTTAACTGTGATATCAGCAACTTTACCAGTAGTCGCGTTTTGTTTAATAAAATCACCATTTGCATCTAACTTGATGACAACCGCTGCTTTATTTTGAGTAATAGTTAGCTCAGTACCAATAGTATTATAGTCAGCATCTAACGTCGTTTTACCCGTGGCATACAGCTGTTTATTATCCACATTAGCTTTTAAGCCTTGTAACTCAATCACATTACGAGCCGTACGCTTTAGGTTTGCTTGAATATCAAGTGGAATATTAGTCGTCGTAGTTGTATTTTTCTTAGCTACTGTGCCCTTAAGAGATAGTACTATCTCCATACCAACGTATTTATTAGCCGCTTCTTCGATATTACCAGCCTGCGTTACTTTTATAACGTTTTTAATATCCGCTTCATTAGCTACTGCATTTAACGTGATAGTCGCATTGGTTACAGGGTTATCTTTTATAAATTGACCTGTCAGTTTGATAGTCGAAGGTAACGTTCTAACTACTAGCGAGCCATCTGCTAGGGTACGGCTCATATCCAAAAAGGCTACTTCAAAATTTCGAGCCTCAATAGTACTATCATTAGCTTGTAATTTTACATTACCTAATTTTATAACTGCTTTTTCAAGAGTGATGTTTGCTCTATTAACATCGTCTAAATCAAACTCATCATTAACGATGACTTTACCACTGAATTTTGCGTTAACGGTGGCACCTTGTGATGTTGAACTAAAGACAACAGCATCTGCACCTGAGCCAATATTTATGCGCTTAAACCCATAGCTACCGTTAAACTCATTGCTACTAGTGTTAGAGCCCAGAGCGTTTTTATAGCTGTCGTAACTATTGGCAAAAGAGTCTTGACTGATAAGAGTTCGCTCGTATCTTTGCGTCTGTGGATTATATATATAATCATACTCTTTGGTATTGATACCTGTTGAACCCGTTAATTGAAACTGTCCATCAGCATTCAATGTCGCGTTGAAGTCATTACTTGGATTGATAGAGGTATCATTGCCAATAGCGATCTTAAAATCTTGATCATTGGCTAAAGCAGTAATTTGAGCAGCATTTAAAGAACTGACATTATTATTTTCCATGTAATAAAAAATATCTTCGGGTAAATCAAAGGTAGCGTTAATACGTTGCTCTTGTTTCTCAGTTAAAATATCACTAGCATTTTCATAGGCATCTGTCACTGCCTGACTATCTAAAATAAATTGTTTTGCAGTATTAATTAGACTTTTTGCTTGCTCGAGATCAGATAAGCTATTGTCTATAGGCGGCTTCTCAGGAACACTTGGAGTACTTGATCCATTATTGACAGTATTACTATCGTTATCATCACCGCAAGCCGTAAGAGCTAAAGTAGTGGCTAAAGCTAGTACCGAAAGTTTAAAAAATTTCATGGTAAATCCCTTTATGTCAGATATCTTTATTAAAGACTAATCTGATTCTGATTAATTCTATATTCTCTATGCCATAAAATATAAATAATTTTTTAATGAATGGAATAAAGAAACTTAAGTTTAGTTTTTTATTACCAGAATATTACAGCTAACTTTTAAATTAGTCCATAGAAGAAATAAGGGATTTACAAAAATTATCGAATAACATTAGAATCTTCTGGTTCTGTGATATAAACCAAATTATTTATCTTTATAGTCGATCAATAATTAATAATTTTCAATCACCTGCATGATCTCATACCTAAGCATATCAGCGCTAGGCATACGCTCGGCATGAAAACGTACAATTGCGATACCCGCACTCGCTAGCGCTTTATCTTTTTTGTCATCGGCTTTTTGCCGTGACTTACTACTATGCGTCCAGTCATCCAATTCTATGGCAACTAAAGTGGTTTGTGCGTCGATATCGGTAATCACGTAGTCGACGCTTTGTCGACAGATACGGTTGAACCAAAAGCTGCGCTCGCTCGCCTCTTCACTATTAGCCTCAATAATACGCGAGAGCTGTACTTGCACAAAGATATGATATTCAGGTAAAGCGTTTTTGAGTTTATTAAAAAATATAACTTCAGTATCTGTCATAATAGGCATCGGCGCAAAAGGCCAAATGGCTAAGTTATCACCGCGTACCGGCTGCGGATCTGGCTGTGCTTTATTGGAGCTTGATTGCCGTTTTAGCACCGCTATCAGACCTAAAAATCCGATAGCGGCGATCAAAAATATAATGCCAATTGACATAGGTTTACCTTATAAGGTTCAAAGCGACGTTTCAGCCTTGGTAGGCTGATAGGTCATACAGTAGGAAATAGAATATGACTAGCACAAGCAGCCGTTATCGTAGCTAAGCTTGCGGTGATCAGCAATCCATAAAATAAAAAACACGACAGCAAATGTCGTGTTTAGGCTAAATAAGTGAATGACTATTTTTGTTAAGATCAATACTTACCAATATTTGACCCACGCCCCACTAGTATCTACTTTGGGATCATTATTAATCTTATCTTTTAGAGCTAAGGCGGCTACTTTACCACGCTCGGGACCAACGACGACGCGTACACCGCGACTGGTCTTGCTAGTAGTGACTTGATACCCAGCCTCTCTAAATTTCTTAGCAACTTTTTCGGCAGCCGCTTGATCGCTTGCTAGCGAAACTTGGACGCCAAAGCTACCTTTCGCATCAGTCTCCTTGACTTCCTTACGTGCCTCTATCAGACGCTGCTGAGCCTCACGTTTGGCTTGAACCTGCGCTTTTTCTTGTTCACGCTTGCGCTCAGCTTCTGCTGCCTCACGTTCTAGACGCTGAATCTGTTTGCGCGAAGGGATAGTAATGGTTTGACCTAACTGTAGTGTTGCTGAGGGTGAAGTATTATTAGCCTGCGCCAAAGCTTCGACAGGAACATTATATTGACGAGCCAATTTGATCAGGCCGTCACCTGATTTGACCGTATAGTCGGTAGGCGAGCTTGGTGGCTCAGTTTTAGCCGCTTGTGCTTTTTGCTCAGCTGCTTTTTGCTCAGCTGCTTTTTGCTCAGCTTTTTGCTTAGCAAGAGCCTTTTCTTTAGCTTCGGCCTCTGCTTTTTGTTGGGCGGCCTGTTGACGCTCTGCTACTCGCTTGGCTTCTGCCACCTTATTAGCCTCTGCCGCTTGCTGTTGAGCCTTAGCAGCGTTAGTATCAGTTGTTGTACTAGTTTGTGACACAGCAGTGTTAGAAGTCTCTGTACGCGGCTGCACGCTAGGCGTTGCTAGCGTTTCTTCACTAACCTTATCATCGACAACTTCTGGGGTATTATTATCGATATATCGTTGGTTTTCAGCTCGCGACTTGGCTAGCGCTGTCGCTTCTGCCGACTCTTGCTCAGCCAAAAACTGTTTGGCCCGCTTTTCTTGCTCAGCCACACGCATAGCACGCTCTTTTTGTTTTTGTGCCAGCAGCTTTTTTTCGGTATCAATATCTGTAGTCAGTGGTGCCGTTGTCGCTGGTTCAGTAGTTGAGCTCGCTACCATAGCAGGCGCAGTTACATTGTTATCACTAGTACCAATCTGCTGCACCATAGCGTATAACATCACGCTACCACCAATAATCATTCCTATGCCCAATAAGGCTTGTCTAGAAAAATTCATCCGTTTAAATTCCTTAGTTGGTAAAAATGATCACCTAATAAACCTGTATTCAAGCAGTAGTATCTAAAGCTTTACTATACATCAACGCTATTTTTAATATAAATTATTTATAGTTTACTGATAAAAGCTATCACAAGCTTAGCAAAGCGCTTTGATTATAAAACAATTTTTTGACATTGTCTGCTATCGTGCTATTGCCATACTATTGCCACTTTCTATAAAAAATCTAGCCAAAAACTCTTTAACTAGCAGGCTGTATTGCCAAAGCGGCAAGCGCCTCGCCAATAGTATGAAACGAGCCACAAACTAAGAGTAAATCTTCAGGCTGGCTGGCTTGGATTATAGCATCGGTCGCTTGTGACAAATTATCAAAGGCGTTAATTTTACTACTATCGACGTGAGGGTTTAGCGCTTCGGTCAATTGCTCAACACTGGCTGCCCGTGGATAATCAATCTCAGCGATATACCAATCCGTAATAGGTAAATTGGCTTGCGTTAAGCGTTTCACCACTAGCTCGATATCTTTATCCCCAAGCATTGAGAATAACAACTTAACGTTTGCCGTTTTATGGTTCGATAAACGCTCTACATGCTGCTGCCACAAGGGCAATAACTGCGCTAGCATAAACTCCACACCATGCTCATTATGCGCCACATCAAATAACCAGTGGCGATTGGCCCATTGACGATAATCAAAGCGACCAGCCAATTTGACGGTTTTTAGCGCTTGTTTAATAGCGCTAATATCGACATTTAGTGGACTGGCCAGTACTGCTGACAACCCATTAGCTGTATTCATCAATGACAGCTTAGGACGCGGCAGCTGTAAAGTAACGGCAGCATTACTATACTGCCACTCACGCTCTTGGTTACTGTTATCAAAGCCTAATTCACGATAATAAAAATCTGTACCAACTTGATAACAAGTTACTTTATGCTGCTCAATGCGCTGTTTTACGCTATCTGGCATCTCAGTTGAGCCATAAATTAAGCTAATATTATCGCGTAAAATGCCCGCTTTCTCGCGGCCTATATCCTCTATGTTATCGCCTAACCAATCGACGTGATCGATGCCAATGTTGGTAATGACTGCCATATCAGCGTCAATGATATTGACCACATCTAAGCGTCCGCCTAAACCGACTTCTAACACCCAAACATCGCAGTCGGCCTCTGCAAATATCAATAATGCCGCTAAAGTTGTCATCTCAAAAAAAGAAAGGGTCAGCGCGCAAGCTAATCTTGCTAACTCAACTTTATGAAAAGCGGCAATCAAAGTGTCATCACTAACCATCTGACCGTTGATACGAACCCGCTCATTAAAGACGCTTAAATGCGGTGATTGATATAGCGCTGTCTTATAACCTGCGGCTTGACAGATCTCGCTAATCATAGCGGTGGTCGAGCCTTTACCGTTGGTGCCTGCTACCATAAATACGTAGGTGTCCTCTTTTGCGGACTGTACGATGCCTAAGTGCTCAGCTACCGGTAACACCCTTGATAAACCCATATCTATAGCAGACACATGAATCTGCTGCATGTAATTGAGCCACTCCGTCAAGCTTGAATTACGGTTAGGACTAGTAAAAGGAGAGGAGTTAAAAGAAGATGCCATGAATGAAGCCTATATTCACAAGTTGAAATTGAAAAATTATAGTTTTATAGTCGATCCACTATAAAATAAATATAGTGCTACTGCGATGAATTTTCAGCAGCCTCTGGGAACGCAGCACGCCAAGAAAATTTATATTAGTAGCACGCTGTAATAGCTGTACTGTTTTTATTTAAGATTGACTATATAAAAGAGATGCTGGCCATGATGATAAAGCTCAAGCCTCTAGCAAGCAATGCTATTCATTATTAAACCGCTTATTTTAAAGCCAAAAAAATAGCACTTACCGCTATTCACGATAAATGCTATTGGCTATGCTAGTAGTCTATCTCAAAAAAGATAACTATAGTTAATTAAGCATCAACATTAGGCTGATGACACAGCTTGGCTAGTAAACGATAAATCGTATCTATCATTTGGTGACGATGTACTACTTCATCAACAACGCCATGCTCTAATAAGAACTCAGCACGCTGGAACGGCTCTTCTAGAGTTTCGCGCACCGTCTGTTCAATAACACGCTTACCAGCAAAACCGATCATCGCTTTTGGCTCAGCTAAATGAATATCACCAAGCATAGCAAGCGAGGCGGTAACGCCACCATAGACAGGGTTGGTCAGTACCACAATATAAGGAATACCTGCTATACGCAGACGCTCAACCGCCGCCGCCGTACGCGCCATTTGCATCAAAGACAATAGCCCCTCTTGCATACGCGCACCGCCGGAAGCTGCAAAACAAACTAGAGGCTTACGCTCAGCCAGTGACTTCTCAGCCGCTTGTACAAAACGATCGCCAACTACTGAGCCCATAGAGCCGCCCATAAACTGGAAATCAAAAGCGCAAGCAACCACTTCAAGGTTACGCAGCTTACCGTACAATACAATTAGCGCTTCACTCTCGCCCGTCTTGGTTTGAGCCTGTTCCATACGCTGCGGATAAGGCTTACTATCGACAAAACCTAATGGATCTTTTGCTACAAACTCTTGGCCAAGCTCGCCATCGACTTGATCCAAAAACCATTGTAAGCGCTCGCGAGCCGTCATCGCCAAATGATGATCGCAGTGCGGGCAGACATAGCAGTTGAAGATAAGCGCGGTATTGGTAATCATCGAGTGACAGTTTGGACACTTAGTTGACGGTTCGGTTTCAACAGCGGTCAAGGTCGGCACTAGTTGCTGTTTAATACCCGGTATCGGACGATTAAACCAAGATTGACTAGCTGACTCTATAGCCGCCTTACTACCATCATTTTGCGTCGCAGATTTATCCATAATTTCAGTCATATTATTCGCCATTATCAAAGGCTACTGAGCAAATTGCTCATAACCGTTTATACTTTTTAGGGGTATTGCAGTCCGTTTATACCTATTATCGGCAGTAATATGCAATAGGTTATCTATGGTCTTAGTTTACACACGTAAACTAAAATTAGCAAAGTCATTCGGTATTTTGATAATAGATAATTTTTGCCTTTATCTAAACTATAAAATTATGACTTATTAGGCTGTATTGAATCATTACTAGCTACCAATCAAAGCTTAGATATAAAATTACAGGCTGTCTAAAGCGTCGCGTAATTCATCCATCTTGAGCATGATACGCTGCTGCGCCGCGGCGACCGCTTGCGCATCACTAGCGTCAATATCGGCAAAGTTCTGTACTAAAGCGCTACCAACAATCACCCCATCAGCATGCAGGCCAATAGCTTTAGCAGAAGCCCCATCACGAATACCAAAACCGACACATACTGGCAAATCCGTTTCGGCTTTGATAGCTTGTACTTGCGCAGCTACGTCATCAGTATTTAGCGTGGCAGAACCCGTCACCCCTTTTAATGAGACGTAATAAATATAACCGCCGCAATGAGTCAATACTTGCTCACGGCGCTCTGGCAAAGTGGTTGGTGATAACAGAAAAATCTCATTCATCGAGTGCTCGGTTAAATGCTGAGTAAAACTGCCCGCCTCGGCTGGTGGCAAATCCACCATCAAAATACCATCGACGCCAGACTGCTCGCAAAGCGCGACAAAGGTATCATAACCAATGATTTCAACCGGATTAAGATAACCCATTAGAATAATAGGCGTTTGACTATCTGTTTTGCGAAATTCCGCCACCATATTTAGCGCATCACGCGTGCTCGTACCCGCGGCTAAAGCGCGCTCACCTGCTAAAGCCACGGTTGGGCCATCGGCCATAGGATCTGAGAACGGCAGCCCGACTTCGATCATATCAGCGCCGTGTTTGACCAAATCATGCAGCAGGTTGACAAAGTTGCTGGGATTGGGGTCGCCTGCCATCACATAAGGAATCAGCGCTTTTTTGTTTTGCGATTTTAGGGTATCAAAGGTGCTTTCTATTCGGGTCATAGTGTTCTCTAATTTATAATTTAGCATTATTCATTTAATAAAAAATAGAGGCTATGATTAGTAGCCTCCTTTTTTAATTTCTTAACTTACAGCTCAATCCCTTCCGCCTTCATCACTGAATGCAGATCTTTATCGCCACGACCAGACATATTGACGACGATGGTCTGATCCGGTGTCATGGTTTTAGCGAGCTTCAAGGCGTAAGCACAAGCGTGAGCGGTCTCAAGCGCAGGAATAATCCCTTCTTTACGAGTTACTTCATGGAAACCCTCTAACGCTTCTTTGTCGGTACAGCCGACATATTCGACGCGGTGCATGTCTTTCAAAAAACTATGCTCAGGACCCACGCCAGGATAGTCAAGGCCAGCAGAGATCGAATGAGTCTCTTGGATTTGACCTTCATCATCCGCCATCAGATAAGTCCGATTGCCGTGTAACACGCCAATACGGCCTGCCGCTAGAGGCGCAGAATGACGACCACTTTCGATACCATCGCCGGTGGCTTCGACGCCATACATCTTCACCTCAGTGTCGTTTAAGAAATCAAAGAACAAACCAATAGCATTAGAGCCACCGCCGACACAAGCCACTAGCGCATCCGGTAATTTACCCGTTTGTTGTAAATGTTGTACGCGGGTTTCTTTACCGATAATCGCTTGGAAATCGCGTACTAATAAAGGATAAGGATGTGGGCCTGCTACCGTACCGATAATATAGTAGGTAGTATCGACGTTAGTGACCCAGTCGCGCATCGCTTCATTCATCGCGTCTTTGAGCGTGCGCGAACCTGAGGTTACTGGCACTACTGTTGTCCCTAATAAACGCATACGATAAACGTTCATCTTTTGCCGCTCAACATCATCCGCGCCCATATAAACGATACATTCAAGTCCTAAACGCGCGGCAATTGTCGCGGTTGCAACGCCGTGCTGACCGGCACCTGTCTCAGCGATAATACGTTTTTTGCCGCTCATTTTGGCAAGCAGTGCTTGTCCGATAGTATTATTGACCTTGTGCGCGCCAGTATGATTTAAATCTTCACGCTTAAAATAAATCTGCGCGCCGCCTATTTCATCACTCAAGCGCTTAGCGTGATAAAGCGGGGTCGGACGACCGACGTAATTGACCAAATCGTTATGATACTCCTCCCAAAACGCTGGATCGGCTTTGACTTTAGTATACAGAGTTTCTAACTCTTCCAATGCAGCCATTAAAGTCTCAGAGACAAAACGGCCACCATGTACGCCAAAATGACCGCGAGCATCTGGATATTGATTAAAATCGGCTACGCCTTCTGGATTGATAAAAGTATTAATCGCTTGTGCGCCAGTAGCAGGGGTTTTACTTTCGACATAACTCATAATAATTCCTACTTAATAAGGGATATTTTGGATAGATATTTTTAATAGTTTTAAAATATAAGGGCTTGGATTTACCGCTTTAGAGGTTCGCTTAGCGTCGCATTTTGCCATCGATCGCGTTTGACCGCTTTCATAAAGCCGCGCATTTTAGCTTCGTCTTTTTTACCTTTACTAGATTCAATACCGCCGCTTACATCAAGTGCATAGATAGGCAAATCTAGAGTCGCCGCGACATTATCAGCATCCAGCCCACCTGCCAAAATAATAGGCAGCGCACTGTCCTTTGGTATCAAATCCCAATCAAAGTGCTCACCAGTACCGCCATATTTTTGTGGATTATAGGCATCAAGTAAAATACTACTCGCGCCTGCCAAAGCGAACTTCTCGATTTGGGTTTTGACGCTCGATAGCGTATGTTGTTCATTATTGATACGCAAAGCTTTTACCCAGCGTTTATTAACGCTAGCTGCTAGCTGCTGACACTGCTCTGGGCTTTCATCGCCATGAAATTGAATGATATCAAACGCGACTTTATCAGCCAGCTCAATGAGATCTTCAGGGCTGATATTAACGACTAACGCCACCACGCTAGTAAAGGCTGGCACAGCGCTAATTAATTGCTGAGCTTGCGCGATACTAACGGCACGCGGACTTGGCGGATAAAATACTAGTCCTAGCGCCTCAACCCCTAATCGGGCCGCGGTTTTTATGTCAGTAAGCTCAGTAAATCCACAAAACTTTACGTGCATCTTTTAGCCTTAGCCAGTTAACTTAAAGGGTGTGTTTATCAAATAGAGGTAGCTTTGAATTAAGACAGCTATCATTAGCAATAAATGTAATTTGTTAATTAAAGAGCAAATCAATTGCATCCAAAAACTTATCCTAGCATACTTTTAACCCTAGTTTTGTTTATGATTACCATAAGGATTTTTCAATGCCTAAAAAGAGCGCAACAGCTAGCCGTGATAAAGAGAGTGATAACAATAATAAGCCAAATAATAGCTCAAAGTCGCCGCATTATTTGCTGTGGTTTCGTCGTGATTTGCGCCTTCATGACAACACCGCTTTGGCGGCTATTTGTGAGCAGGCCAACGACAACAACGCGCCTGTCACCGCGGTATATTGCTTAACCCCAAAGCAGTGGCATGAGCATGATATGTCCATCGCTCAGCTTGATCATATTGCTCGTACTTTGCCGATACTGGCGCAAAGCTTACAACAGCAGATTAATATTACGCTAAATGTTTATCTCTGCACCGATTTTGCCGATAGTATTGATACTATTATTGAGCTTTGTAAAGACCAGCAGATCACTACAGTGATGGCCAATCATGAGTATGAAGGCAATGAGATTGAGCGTGATGAAAGACTAGCAGAGCAGCTTGCTAAAGACAATATTGAGTTTATTCGTCATCACGATCAGTGTATTTTACCGCCGCTGAGTATTACTACCAATGATGGCGATAGCATGTATAAAGTGTTTACGCCTTTTTATCGAAAATGGCGCGACACGCTGGAGGCCGGCTCAATAACTGCGCATGAACCCGCTAGAGTTGAGGCCAATAATAAAACCAATAATACTATAAAGTCGATGGCGCTGAACTCAGCAAAAGACAACGCTAATACCAGCACTAGTATAGAAAAGCTTGGCGAAAAAACTGTCGATAACTATCTCAAAGCGCTTGCAAAAGATGAGTCTAAGCACTGCGCCGATCATGAGGCGCAGCTAAAGCAAGCACGCGAAGATTATCCAGCTGGAGAGCAAGCCGCTACCCAGCGTTTGCATGATTTTATAGCTGATGATATTCATCATTATGATGTCAGCCGTGATAAGCCCATTTTGCAAGGTACTAGCCATCTATCGGCTTACTTAACCATTGGTGCTATTAGTCCAAGGCGCTGCTATTTGCAGGCGGTACAAGCGCAAGAAAAACTACATGGTAATGATAGCGATAACGAGGACATCAATCGCTGGATAAGCGAGCTGGCATGGCGAGACTTTTATCGTCATGTGCTAGTCGATAAGCCTGAGCTGATCCGCCATCAAGCTTATAAAGATGAGGTGGATAAAAGTATCAATTGGTCATATGATAAAGACGACTTTGCCGCTTGGTGTGCGGGGATGACGGGCGTGCCGCTAGTCGATGCGGCGATGCGCTGTTTAAACGCCACAGGCTTTATGCATAATCGCTTGCGCATGGTAACGGCGATGTTTTTGACTAAGGATCTTTTAATCGATTGGCGCTTAGGTGAGCGCTATTTTATGCAGCAACTGATAGATGGCGACTTTTCATCCAACAATGGCGGCTGGCAATGGAGCGCCTCCACTGGCACGGACTCCTCCCCTTACTTTCGCATTATGAATCCTTTTAGCCAAGCGCAAAGTCATGATAGTAAAGGTGAGTTTATTAAAACTTGGCTGCCAGAATTAAAAGACCTCCCTGCTAGCACTTTGCACAGTGAAGATAAAATGCGTAAGGCGCTAAAAAAAGGCGGTCAGTTTGCCAGGATAGACTACCCAGCGCCGATGGTTGAGCACAAAGAAGCACGGCAATTAGCTATTGCTGAATTTAAGAAATAAGCGCAGTAGAGGCTAAAGATAGCAGCGTTGGTGAATCAGCTTAGACCAAAAAGTACTGAAAAAAAGTACTGAATTCGCCCATTCTTTAGCCCTTATAACGGCTTTGATTGCTGAATGACGCTTGTAGTTACTTTAGCATTATCAATATTGGTTTCTAGTATTCGAGTTTGAATCACATATAAAGCGTAGCCTAATAAGGTAAAGCTAATGATCAGTAATACCCAGGTAGCAAAAGATAGCCTGTCATTAGACTTAGGTCGCTTACTTAGTTTGTTACGCTTATTACTGGTAGTTGACTTATTATTAGAAACGGACATAGACGCCTCCTATCATATTAGCTTATTTTATCAATAGCATTGATAAGACTATGATAAATAATAAATAAGTCTTACTTTATAATATGATAGCGCTATCTCCAGTAATATCAAGCGAGATCTGTCAACGCGCGGTATCAGTTTTTATCACTAAAATTTATGCGGTACTAGCCGGCATCTGACATGCGCCTGCTCCTTGAGTAGTCACGGTTACTACCGCGCCCGTCATGGCAAACAGCTGTTGCAATTGCTGCTGAGCGTTTTGTAGCGCTAAGTTCATCACATCACCGCGACAAGCGCGCTCAAGCACTTCTTTTTTAGCGGTGCTTTGCGCCTGTTCCAATATCTTTGGATCGACTTGCATTATGCCAAACACGCCCGTTTGCCAGTCGTAAATCTCAATATCATCAAGGTAGACGGCAAAAACCTCCGAGGGCGGGATAGTAATATTAATTTTTGGCATAATAGAAACGGGATTTTCAGCGCTAACATTTTGTTCATCATCAGCCGTGACCAGCGCTTCACTCGGCTGCACCACTTGCACCATCTCAGGCGTCAGTGCCCTTAAATCGATACCCGCTTGCACGCGGCCTTTGGCGATAAACAGTGCTTTTTGCTCATCCTGCCACAGTTTCATCCAGCTTCCCGCGCGCTCACTAGTAATAATGGTATCGACACTAAAGGCTACCGTTTGCAAGCGATTGAGCTGCTGGATTTGGGTCACTACCCCTTCACGAGTAATCGTCTCGATAGGTTCTTCCTTAGGGCCGTTTTGCATCATATAAATAGCAAAAGCTAGCGCCGCTAAGCCTACAATTAGTAACAGCCATGATATTTTGGCTATTTTTGGCTTAGGTTTAGGCCGTTTAATGAGATTATTATCTTGCAGATTAGGATCTGGCGATGCAGAAGTTGTCATTGTAGCTACCTTTTATCATTTATTATTTGTAGAATGCTTTGATATGGCTACTTAAATGCTATCAGTGTTGCTAACTTCAAGTAATGACTAGCTATTTTCTATACAACTGCTTATTATGCTCTGTTTTTTGCTAATGGGCTTTGTTTTAACAGTAGCGACTTGTTATAGTAAAAATGATAACGATAATGATAAAAAGTCATTGCGTCTTAGTCTAACTTTACCTACCATAGACAGTTTGTGTCACTATATTATAAAAGGGCTGACTAACTCCTATTAGCACCCTCGTTATCAAGGCAAGCTGGCGCTGGCTTAAAAATAGTTAGCCATACGCTTAGCGTCTTTTTTATTTATTGTTTTATCAAAGATAAGGTTCCGCTTTATTTATGAAAGCCAGTCAGTTCTTGTTCGCCACTCTAAAAGAGACTCCAAGTGATGCCGATATCGCCTCTAGCCAATTGATGGTGCGTGCCGGTCTTATTCGTAAAATCGCTTCTGGATTATATATTTGGTTGCCTTTAGGGCTACGCGTTTTACAAAAGGTCGAGCGTATCGTCCGGGAAGAGATGCAAAATGTCGGCGCTCAAGAAGTGCTAATGCCGATGACTCAGCCCGCTGAGCTGTGGCAAACCACAGGGCGTTTCAATGACTATGGTCCTGAGCTCTTGCGTTTTAAAGACCGTCATGATCGCGACTTTGTGCTCGGGCCCACGCATGAGGAAGTCATTACTACTCTAGCGCAAAGCGAGCTGCGTAGTTATAAGCAGTTGCCGATTACTTTTTTTCAGATTCAAGGTAAATTTCGTGATGAGATTCGTCCGCGCTTTGGGGTGATGCGAGCGCGCGAATTCACTATGAAAGACGCTTACTCGTTCCATGTCGATCAGGTGTCGCTTGCAAAGACTTATCATGATATGTATGAGGCTTATACGCGTATCTTTACCCGCTTAGGCTTAAACTTCCGCGCGGTACAAGCAGATACCGGATCTATTGGCGGCTTTGCTTCGCATGAGTTTCATGTCTTAGCTGATAGTGGTGAAGATGATATCGCTTTTTCAGATTCCTCAGACTATGCCGCTAACGTTGAGCTTGCTGAATCCATATCGTTCAATATGGCTGAGCGCCAACCGCCAAAGCAAGAGCGCGAGGATGTACTCACCGAAGGCATGACCACTTGTAAGATGGTCGCTGAGCACTTAGATATCCCGCTTGCTAATACGGTCAAAACCTTGATTGTCCATGGTCATAAAGAAGACGACACTCCGCAGCTCATTGCAGTGGTATTACGCGGTGATCATCAGCTAAACACTATCAAAGCTGAAAAAATTGAAGAAGCTAATATACCTTTAACGATGGCGTCTGATGAAGAGCTAAAAGCCGCTGGTCTGCATAAAGGCTATATCGGCGTTGATCTCGATATGCCAGTGTTTGTCGATCGCTCAGCGGCAACTTTGTCAGATTTCGTTTCTGGCGCTAACGTGGTGAACAAACACACCATCGGTATGAACTGGGCGCGTGATGCGCGTATCACTCGTATCGTTGATGTGCGCAATGTACAAGAAGGCGACCCGTCTCCAGATGGTAAAGGCACGCTAAAGATTAAGCGCGGTATCGAAGTCGGTCACATCTTCCAGCTGGGTGATAAGTACTCACAAGCGATGAATGCCACCGTCTCCGGCGAAGATGGCAAGCCTGTGACACTGATGATGGGCTGCTACGGTATCGGTGTCAGCCGTATTATTGCCGCGGCTATCGAGCAAAATAACGATGAAAACGGTATCATGTGGCCACAAACACCTGATGTCAATGACTCATTAGCGCCGTTTGAAGTCGCTATCGTACCGATGAAATCTAAAGAAGATACAGTGATGCAGACGGCGACTGCGCTGTATGAAGAGCTAAAAGTAAAAGGCGTTAACGTGCTGCTCGATGACCGTAATGAGCGCCCGGGTGTGAAGTTTGCTGACCTTGAACTCATTGGTATTCCGCATCGTATTGTGGTCTCCGATCGCAACCTTGCTGAAGATAAGTACGAATATGTCGATCGCCGTGATAGCGACAAACAAATGCTTAGCCGCGAAGAAGTATTAGCAAAAATTATCAAAAACTAGCTCACTTACTAGCTGGCTTCTTGATTAATTTTACAATAAAAAATCGCCTATCTCAGTAGCTGAGGTAGGCGATTTTTTATTAGATGCTAAATCACTACTGACGAATCAAACGACTCGGCTTAGGCAATAAACTTAAATCACTAACGCGACACGGATTAATATCAATACCACCACGGCGCGTGTACCAAGCTCTGACCATTAACTCTGTAGGCTGATAAACCTTGCTTAAATCGGCAAATATTTGCTCGACACACTGCTCATGAAAGCCGTTATGCTGACGGAAGCTTAAGATATAACGCAGCATACTGGCTTCATCAATGGTTATGTCACTACTTATCTCTACGGCCAAAGTCCCCCAATCCGGCTGATTAGTTACCGGACAATTACTACGTAGCAGATTAGAATAAAAAGCGTAGGGCTCACTATTATTAGATACCGCCGCATTACTCTTTAGCAGTTTGCTCTTTAGCAAAGTAGCATCAGGGTCATGCGTCAAAGCCACCTTGTCGGTACTATCAACCAAAGCGTTATCAATACAAACGCCTGTTGGCTGAGAGATTAATAACTCTGACGCTTTATTATTCAAATCAAATAGCTCAACTTGCACCTCGCTCTGTACACAAGCTGACAAATCTTTGGTGAGTAGCGCCTCCACCTCATCCCAACTGGCAAACTCAGTAAAATTAATACTGTTTAGATACAGCTTAAGCGATTTGGACTCCACAATAAAAGCAGATGTCGCAGCAATACTAAAACGCGCCATCGCCACTTGTGAGATACCTTGCTTATTGAGCCACGACATCTCAAAAGCATGCCACCAGTCCATACCGATACTAAGTTTCTCGGCTTGCTCGCCAATAGCTTCACGGCCCATACTACGGGCAATCGGATACAAGATTTCTGGAGCGTACTGGGTTGGATAATCAGTGGTTTGCTCGCCTAAGATACCGTGAATACTCATAACTTACCTTACAATTTTAAAATTATGTTTAATATAAAAGCCTTTTTATCACGCTACCAGCCTACAAACGAATGCGCGAGCCATCGCTTAATAAACGATAAGAGATAATATAAAATATCACACAAAACACGAAAATAGCCGCCATCGAATACCAAACATTGACATCAGAATAGCCCAAAATACCATAACGAAAGGCGTTTACCATATAGACGATAGGATTAAGTAGTGACACATTTTGCCAAAAGCTTGATAAGTCTTCCATCGAATAAAACACCCCGCCCAAAAAGGTCAATGGCGTCAATACAAAGCTTGGAATAATGGAGATATCATCGAAAGAGCGCGCATAAACTGCATTTATAAAACCGCCTAATGAGAACAAAATAGAGGTTCCCAAAACGGTAAATATCGTAACAAATAAATGCTCAATACCAAGCTCAGTGAAGAACAGCGCTACAATTGAGACGATAAGGGCAATGACTAAACCGCGAAAAATACCGCCGCTGACATACCCTGACAATATGGCATGTTTGGAGACCGGCGAGACCAAAAGCTCTTCGATACTAGCAGTAAACTTAGCGCTAAAGAAACTTGAGACTACGTTAGAGTAACTATTAGTAATAATCGCCATCATGATAAGACCCGGCACGATGAACTGCATGTAAGGCACACCGCCCATCTCACCGACTCTATCGCCAATCATTCTACCAAAAATGATAAAGTACAAAGTCATAGTAATGACAGGTGGCAATAAAGTTTGAGGCCAAATACGCAATATCCGGCGGATCTCTTTTAATAAAATAGTATTAAAAGCGACCCATTTCTTACTCCAAGACACAGTCTCACTAGCATCTACAACGACCGGCTCTCTCATAGTCCTGCCTCCTTCATGCTATCTTCACTTTGAATATTTTTTTCTACCAAACGCATAAAGAGCTCTTCTAATCTATTCGACTTGTTACGCATGCTAGCGACTTTGATATCCATCTCAGTTAGCTGCTCAAAGACGCCATTTAAAGTTTCGCCTTCACTCAAAGTGACTTCAATCGTAAGCTCATCAGGCTGCTCGATATGAGTCACCCGCTCAATAGCTAGCTTTTTGGTTAATGGCTTAGTCAGATCTAAAACGAAAGTCTCTACTGATAACTGTGCGAGCAGATCTTTCATATCAGTATTAATACGAATCTCGCCATGATCTAAGATAGCAATACGCTTACACAGTTGCTCCGCTTCTTCTAGGTAGTGGGTTGTCAAGATAATAGTGGTATTTTCTTCAACGTTAATTTGCTGCATAAACTCCCACATAGAGCGGCGCAGCTCGATATCGACACCAGCGGTAGGTTCATCAAGAATTAATAGCTTAGGCTTATGAATTAAAGCCCGAGCAATCATCAAACGCCGCTTCATACCGCCCGATAGCTCACGCGATTTGCTATCACGCTTATCCCATAATCCAAGCGCAGTTAAGAGTCGCTTGGCACGCGGCTTAGCTTCTTTGGCAGTAATACCAAAATAGCCTGCCTGCGTGATTAGGATATCTTCGACTTTCTCAAACTGATTAAAGTTAAACTCTTGCGGCACTACTCCAAGATACTGCTTAGCTACTGAAGGGTTGGCCAATAAATCGGTACCAAAAATCTCCACACTACCCGTTGTTGGCTTAAATAGCGAGCTGATGATACCGATCATCGTTGATTTACCAGCTCCATTAGGCCCAAGCAGCGCAAAAAACCCACCTTGCGGTACGGTTAAATCGACTCCTTTTAAGGCAGAAAAGCCATTATCATAAGTCTTAGATAAGTTCTTAATTTCGAGTGCTGGTGCCTCAGACATGAAGACCTCTTTATTATTAATATAGATAGTTTATAACGCTGCTATAAAAGATTTTATAATTATTGCTACAATCTGTCTAAGTGAGGCTAGTTGAGCTATATTTCAACTAAGCGATGACTCAACTAGCCTTATACCTTATATTAATAATTTCAATCATCATTTCTGCATTTTTATATCCTGTGTTTTTATAAACCAGCCCTTTTGTAAATAAACTTTGTATAAAAAATGCTCAAAAAAAACGCCTATCTCATCTAAGCAGATAGGCGCGGTATTAATAAGCAGAAAGATCAGTTATAAGCCGTTTAAAAGCCAGCGAAATCAGTTAGCGAAATCGTTAAAGCCATTAAATCAGCTAGCTTCAGCAATCATATAATCTACTGCATTTTGTACTTCTTCATCAGGAATATCCGCTCCACCTTTTGCAGGCATAGCGTTATAACCTTGAATAGCGTGGGTGTATAGAGTATCAGCTCCTTGTGCGATGCGAGGACCCCAAGCACCAGCGTCACCCAAAACAGGCGAGCCCAATAGGCCTGCACCATGACAAGTTTGACAAACTGCTGTATAGACAGCTGCACCATCACGAGGGCCATCACCCGCTGCAGGACCTGCTGCGCGCGTAGTCACGTTACAAACCTCACCTTCAAAGCACACATTGCCAACGGGCTGAATACGAGCAATAAGGTTAGGATATAAGGCAATTAGCTTTTGAACCTGAGGCGTATCTTCAGGAATAGGCTCTTCTTCGACGACAGCAGGTGCCGCTGCAACTTGTACCTCATCACCCTCAGCTATTGCTGCATCATCAGTAGTATCAGCTGCCGCTTGGGTATCATCACCCAATACTTCAGGGGCGTTCTCTACCACTTCCTGCGCTTCTTCTACATCAGAGATAGTTACAGGAGTGTCTACTACTTCTTCAGCTTGGCTCACAGCGATACTAGCGATTCCTAGAATGGCAGCTGCCGATAACATCACTACTTTTCTCATTCGTCACGTTCTCTTATTACGTAGGCAAGTGGCGGGCATAGTTTAAACTAGCTGTTTAATACACGTATAGAGTAGAATAATAATTCTTTATTAAACGCTCACAGTTAGGCTACTAGCAGGCTCACTTGTCATCGGTGATTATTAATCAGTTTTTAGTAATCTAAATTCTCCCTGACATTATAAGGGAAAAGGAAGGTAAATTGCCATGATTGTTTGCAGACTAAGCTGTTTTTTCTTAAAAAACCACAATAGCAAGCTTCATTCATTGGCTTTATCGCTTTTATTTGTTAGACTAAGCGGTCTTTATTTTTAGACAAGCGCTCGTAGCTCAGTTGGATAGAGTATCGGTCTCCGAAGCCGAGGGTCGTGGGTTCGATTCCCGCCGAGCGCACCAATATTATTATCCTGTTCTCTCCTTCCCTTCTCTCAAAAAACTCACATCTTTACACATTCCTTATCAGCTGTGGTAGACGATGCCATGATTGCCGCTCTCAACCTTTTTATTGTTAAATAAAAAATACCAGACTAAGTTAGATACTCAATCTGGCATTTACTATACCTTTTAGGGCTTAGGCTTTAGATAGTCTCTACCCCTTAAAAGATAATTTTAGGGAATAAATTACTGCGATTTTAGCTCTGCTTTTTTGCTGCCTTCTACCTGCACTACTAGTTTGATATCTTTCATCATACCGCCGGTGGTGTAAGTGTCCATACCCCATTTGGTTCTATCGATAGTGGTTTCAAAATCGCCGCCACAAGCCTCGACACCTAAGACTGGGCTATCATAACAATTGAACTTGGTGGCGATCAAAGTCACAGGGTGTGTTTTGCCCAGTAAAGTCAAATCACCCGTAACCGCGCTCACTTTATCACCATTAAACTGCCAGTTCGTTGACTTAAAATAAGCGGTTGGGTATTTTTCTACATTAAAAAAGTCAGCTGATTTTAGATGATTATTAAAAGCTTTGAGACCGGTATCTAAGCTGCCCATAGGAATAGTAATACCTACAAAACCCTTTTGCTCTTTAGGAGCGTACTCAAGCATACCTGATAGGTTATAAAAGCCGCCTGCATTGGTAGATGTACCAAAATGATCGACAGTGAAGCGTACTGCCGTATGTTTAGGATCAAGCTCGTAAGTGGCAGCGTGAGTGGTAATACTAAGCATAGCAAGACCGCTAATAGCGGTAATGGCAATAACACGATTTGCTTGTCTAAAAACTTTTAAAGTCATTATAAGTCATCCTTTTATTAAGTAAGTGATAGGGCGATAGTGATTTAAAGAATAGACCTTAATTATTAACTCGAAGATAACTTTTGATTGACTACTTTTTGATTGACTACTTAGTTATCTTAGTTATTACATTAGGCTTATCTAGCACTAGCTAATACTAGCAAAAAATCATGTTCTTTGATGTCAAGTGTTAGCAAGAAATGTGTACTTTCGTTTGTTAGCACTCTGCATACACAAAAACGAAAAAGTAGCTCACTTATCGAGATATCTTAACACCTACCTATCTTAATACATTTATTAGGGTTTTATAGTTATCAAAACCAGAACATATATTTGCTATAAACGCCACCAATCTATTTATTATGACTTTATTATCATGACTTTATTTGGCATTCTCTAAACTTACCGCTATCAACTCACGACTAGGGACACGATGATAATTGATAACAGGAACATTACCTAATAGGCGCTGACCAGCCGCTAGCTGTTTATCGATAGTAATCATTGCTATCTTTTTTCCTTGTTTAGTGACTAGCAGATGATTGGTCTTTCGCGTTACTCGATAATCAGGAAGATGCTTTTTTATCAATAGTGAGGTTTTTTGTAGCGCATCGTTGCTCGGTAATTTTTTATCAGCGCCATCCTTTTGTTGCGCTGCTACTTTTGCGCCGCGCGACTTCGCTAGCAGCCATAGAGCCACAACTACGCTTAGCAATATGACAAGCCACCAAATTCCGTCTATCATAAAGAGAGTTATCCATTATTAATGAGGGTTAAGTTATGGTAGCAGAATTATCAACAAAGTTAGTAACACAAGTTGAGCAAGCAGCAAAGTTATTACGCTCAGCTAAGCAAGTTTGTATCTTAAGCGGCGCTGGTATCTCGGCCGAGAGTGGTATTCCAACCTTTCGGGATAAGCAAACAGGGTTGTGGGAGAATTTTCGCGCCGAAGACTTAGCTAGTCCTACTGCTTTTGCCCGTGACCCAAAACTAGTATGGTCATGGTATCAATGGCGACGCGAGCTAGTGCAGGATAAAGCTCCTAATCCGGCACACCGGGCGCTAGCAAAATGGCAACAAGAATTAGCTTCAAAAAATCTAGCCTCAAAACAGCGCCTCACTTTAATCACCCAAAACGTTGATGACTTGCATGAGCAAGCAGGCAGCGAAGCTATTCATCTGCATGGGCATCTATGGCGCAATCGCTGTAGCCAATGCGATAGTGTTTTTGTAGAAAGCTCAGCAAATAACGAAGAAACCAAGAATGCTGTAGATAAAATAAAGCGCTTTAGTGATGAATTGATAGCCTGCCAACAGTGCGGCGGTTATATCAGGCCTGATATTGTTTGGTTCGGAGAGTCATTGCCAGTAGAGGCTTGGCAACAAGCTGAAGAAGCCGCTGCCAATTGTGAGGTGTTTATAAGTATTGGTACCTCAAGCTTGGTTTATCCTGCGGCCGGTCTGGCGCAGCTTGCTAAACAAAACGGCGCCAAGATTATTGAGATAAACCCCAATCCTACGCCAAGTACCGTAGTGGACATTACTTTAGCGGCTAAAGCAGGAGCAGTAATGCCATTATTGGTGAGCAAATTAGAGCAGTCAAAAAGCTAATAACAAAGTTAGTGATATAAAGTTAGTAATATAAAGTTAGCTAAGCTTAGAGTATTTAAGTACATGAAATAGCAGCATCTACTTTGGCCAAATATTCTGCTTTTAACTCATCATCAATAAAAGCTGCCTTAAAGGAATTACGGACTAAAGTAATAATATCCTCTGCTGATAAGTCAATATTCTCATATAAGTTGATAAAATTTTGATTGACGTAGCCTTTGAAATAAGCAGGGTCGTCAGAGTTGACACTGACGTTTAGACCGTAATCTAATAGCTGCTTGATATTATGCGCTTGATAGTTATCAAATACTTTTAGCTCGATGTTAGAGTTTGGACAGACGGTAAGCGGTATTTGCTCCTGTTTTAACCTAGCCATCAGCTCTGGGCTATGAATAGACTGTACGCCATGATCGATTCTTTGAATATTTAACAGATCAAGCGCTTCATATATATAGCTAAAGTCGGCCTCCTCGCCAGCGTGAGCTACCAGTTTAAAACCTTCCGCTTTAGCTTTTTTGAAGACCGCTGCAAATTTTGAAGGCGGGTTACCAATCTCAGCCGAATCAAGGCCGACACCGATGATATCGTCTTTATAAGCTAAGGCTTGCTGTAGCGTCTCAAAGGCTTGTTGCTCTGAGAGATGACGTAAAAAGCACATAATAATGCAAGAACTAATGCCGTATTGCTCTTTGGCATCGCTAAGCGCTTTTTTGATACCACTGATGATAGTGTCAAAAGCAATACCTCGAGAAGTATGGGTTTGTGGGTCAAAAAATATCTCAGTATGAATAATATTATTCTCAACACACTTTTTAATATAATCCCAAGTCAAATCATAAAAGTCATCTTCGGTTAATAAAACATTGGCCCCAGCATAGTAGATATCCAAAAAAGTCTGCAAGTTGGTAAAGTTATAAGCACTACGAACTTCCTCGACGCTATTATAGGGAATGGCTACGTTATTTTTGTGAGCGAGCCTAAACATCAACTCAGGCTCTAAAGAGCCCTCAATATGGAGATGCAGCTCGGCTTTTGGCAATCCTTTTATCAGCTCAACCATCTTATCTCAACCTTGTTTTATACCTTATAAAGGCTTTATTCATACTATCTATTTTAAAAAGACGACCGCATCAGATAACTCATTGCCAGCGGGATCATGCTCAAGATGGTAGTATTGACGTAGCAGTTGCCCGACCTCATCGAGTAAATCTGACAAACTTTCCTCGACTTTTTTATTAGCGATACCAGCTACCGCTTTGTCACACATCGCTCGCCAAACGGTGGGACTAACATGACCACTAATACCGCGATCGGCGATGATATCCAAGCTTTGTTCACAGACATTGACATAAATTAGCACGCCGGTGTTCTCTTCGGTATCCCACACACGGTAATCACTAAACAGCTCAACAGCTCGGGCGCGCGCATCCATATAGTAGGCGGTTTGAATAGGCAAAGCATTTTCTATAATCAAAAACACCTCTCCGCGATGACCCTTTTCAGCTTCGGTAACTTTTGCGGTCAAACGTGTTCTAGCCTCAGCGGTTAGCCATCTACTATGAAGCACGGGTACAAATATGACTTGACGCCATAAGCGAGCGAAACTTGCCTGTGACGAGTTGTTTTGAACCATGCTTGTCTTTCCTCAAATATACTATCGCGCTATGAATAAATACCAAATCGATAAACACTAATTAGATTAAGCTCACTACTAAATAAGCTCTTTTTTATAATAGGTAAGCGACTTTGAGTTACCAAGAGCCGCCAGCGCCGCCACCACCAAAGCCGCCACCGCCGCCGCCAAAGCCGCCACCACCAAAACCACCGCCGCCAAAGCCGCCACCGCCGCCCAGACCCGGTAAGAACACCATACCGCCGCCGCCCCCTCCTCGTCCGCCACGACCACCGCCGCTACCACGAGAAATCAGGAACAACCATATAAATATTGCCATGATGACAGTCATAAAAAACCCACCACCCAAGGCTAAAGATCCAGCAAAAAACCCGCCCGCGGTCAAAATAGAACCAAAAACACGGCCAAATATATTAGTGATAAAACTACCAAAGATCATCGCCATTATGAATAAGAAAATAGGTGATGGTAGCTCATCCGATCCTTGTTGGGCACTGCGCGCTTCGGCTTGAGCATCAGCTTGCGCTAATATGTCTGGATCCGCTTCTAGGCGTTGTTGGATTTTATTTAATCCAGCTATTAACCCTGCGCCATAATCGTTTTGCTTAAAGTAAGGGGTGATATCCTCTCGAATAATACGATTAAGAGCTGCATCAGGTAATACCCCTTCTAAGCCATAACCGGACTGAATATATATATCACGATCATTCACCGCTACTAATATAAGCAGACCATCATCAGTATCAGCTTCACCTAACTGCCATCTTTCAGCGGCTTGAAGAGAGTAGTCAAAAATGGGAACTCCGTTAGTCGTCGGCACTATCACTACTGCCGCTTGTGCTAGGCCCTTACGATAAATTCCTTGCAACTGTGCTTGCAGGCGCTGCTTTTGTTGCGGATTTAAGATATTGGCCTGGTCAACTACTGGACTATTAAGAATGAGTTTATCAGCGTCAACACTGGCAGCGGTAGATTGAACTGGTGGCAAATTATTAGCTTGGTTTTGATTAGTAGTAGCGCTATTATCCGTATTTACCGAATTTGGATTGATAGCCTCATTACCAAGTATAGCGTCATTGATGGCTTCGTTACCCAGCACCGCCTCATTAAGCGCTTCGTTATTCTCACTAGCTTTGGCAATAGCTACCAGCTCTTCAACACTACGATTGCTTTGTAAACCGTTAGCGTCGTCAGCAGTAGCCACAGCGACATCATTCTGCGCGGCATTGGATGCAGTGGCACTAGCCGCGCTGAGGGTAACTAATAATGCTGTAGCTATTGCTCTTGAGTTATTCATCTGATCTATTTTACCTAGTGTTTTATTGCAAATAATGACCCGCTAAAAGCTACTCACCAAAATTAACTTCAGGTGCTGTGGAAATAGCGTCTTCATTGTCAACCGTAAAGTTCGGCTTGGCATCCATCCCAAATACCTTGGCGGTAATATTGGTTGGGAACTGACGCACAGTAGTATTATAACCCTGCACTTCTTGAATATAACGGTTACGAGCTACAGCAATACGGTTTTCTGTGCCTTCTAATTGCGCCTGTAAATCTTGAAATAAAGCATCGGATTTTAGATCAGGATAGCGCTCTGAGACTGCCATCAGTCTTGATAAAGCACCGGTGAGCTGGGACTGCGCCTCAGCGTAGCGCTCCATTGCCTCAGGATCATTCAATAATTCAGGCGTCACCGTGATACCGCCTGCCTGCGAACGCGCTGCCGCCACTTCCGTGAATATCTCTTGTTCTTGATCGGCATATTGCTGTACTACTTTTACCAAATTAGGTACCAAGTCCGCTCGGCGCTGATACTGGTTGACAACCTCCGACCAAGAGGCGGTAACTTGCTCGTCTTGAGCCTGCAAGTTGTTATAACCACAACCGCTTAAACTTACAGCAGAGGTTGCTAATACCGCTGATAACAGCATGGGTTTAAGGATAGATTTACGTGTCATCTCTATTTCTCCAAAGAGTAAGCTTTAATAATAAAGCATATAAACTACTATAATATAGTTAATATAAGGTTATGGTGCTAATAATGGCAACATCATAGCCGTTTTACAATTGACCGTTACTAAAACACAACCGCAATATTATTAGTAACCCTCGATAACATAAGGGGTTTTTCTACACTCAATTATGGATATCAATACAATTGATTTTGAGATTTATTATTAATCATCAATTATTATTTTTATGCAAAAAATAAGTTATGAGTTAAGAAATATCTAGTAATTTGCCAAAAACTGTGGCAAATTGCTGTTACGCAGCCGTACGGTTGACATACATTTAGCAGTATATTTAGTACTATGTAGAGATAGTCTGTTACAAACACTAAATATTTAGAGTATAGTTATTAAGTCATTGGTTAGTACTGATGGACCCGTTATTTTATTTTATGATGTTTTAAAACATTAGCTTATGATATTTTAAGTCATTATAAAGTGATAAAACTGCTATATTATAACAACCAATACGGCAAAAGGAATTGCACCGCAGCTTACTAGCTTCTTCAAATATTTACCTAGAGGTATTAATGGAGTGAGTAAGTAAGATTAGCGGGTAAACACAGACAACTAATATCCATACTCAGTAG
>JARIDJ010000028.1 GCA_029267175.1 Psychrobacter sp.
GGCTGATAGGTCACGGTAACGTTTGGGTTATCCTCTTCAACGGCTTGCACGATGTAACGCGACATATCGTTGTCTTGTAGCGCTAAATATACTTTTGACATACAACTTTCCTAATAGAGTTAATAACATGAATCACTTCGATAAAGACAACTTAAAACACCATTAGGCCGCGGCTGATACGCTTAAACCTACTGTTTTACAGCGTTTAGCCAATTGTGCTTGAATGTCATCGAGGACGATTAACACCTGCTCGGCATCAAACATCTTCTCGAGCAATGGACGATAGGCCGTAACGACCTTTTCTTGCCACTTATCGAGCCATTGCTGGCAGTACTGTTTGTTATCCTCACTTTCCGCGACCACAGTCTTGATAACACTGTTACTCCAACCGGTGATGTCTTTGAAGCAATCTTGCATAAACTCTGTGAGTATAGCGATGTCACGGCCACCATTTTCGACCAACCAGTTATCCAACTGCTGGTAGTGAACCACGTGGATAAAGGTATCTATTACTAAAGACTGAGCAATGAACAACTCAAACCAATCTTTGATAATTAAGGTGTGTTCACATAGCGCACGAACCCCTTGCCATGCGTCATCATTCATCCAATAGTCTTTGGCTTGGGCGAGCGAATCACTGGTATTGCCATCTATAAGCAGGCCAATTCGCGACAGATATTGCGCTATACCCAATCTATCCATGCCAGCATATAGACAAGCTTGGGTAATTGCTGTGCCGTAACCATAAGCTGAGCCGTACATGTAATTTAAGTTAGCCGTCTGCTCGACATGACGTAGCGGCAGCAACCCAAAAGTCACCGCTTCGACAACGTCTTCATTGAGGTTTTCAATCAAATCGCGCTTTTCAAAGAACTTATAATTACCCTCTGCAGTGTCTTGCAGGCGCGCGCGGTTTTGTACATAAGCCCCATAATAGAACTGCCGCGGATCTTTGAGGTCGTACCAGTCCTCCATTTGAACAACCGTGTAGTTTTTATCGTTCAGGGTCTTATCCGGATTCCATAACGGCCGATAATGAAAGTTAGTGGTTGCCTGCGCGTCATAAGTTGCCTCTTGATAGCGAGTCGCGGGCTTTTCACCAAAGCGCCGTGAGATATTGGCAAAGGTATGACGAATCGGCTCAAGACTTGAGGTTTTGATTTCTAAAGACACTTTTGTTTCTCCTTGAGGGTTGTAATTGCGCTTATTTATTAGCGCCTTCCGTGGTAAGTGTTAGCTGACGATATGGCTCAGTGGCTTCTAGCTTCTGCATGGTTTTGACCTACCAAAGTAGATTCTGTACCATAGCGCCATTTGTCTTCTTCTTGATCGTTAATATGCATCTGCTCAGGCGTCATGTTGATAACGTTGTTATTGGCACAAAAGTCTTTAAAGCTCTCAGGTGGTAATACCAGCTCCACAAAAAGGCTAGAATCGCCAATAGCAAAGTCGAACATCACAAACTTATCATCCGGAGCACTTCTGACCCGAACATATTTAGGTAGATCATTAAAAGAAAGATTCGCCTCTTGAGAGGGATTTGATGAGGTATCAGATGGGTGCATGCCAAATTCCTTTTCTGAAGTGTTATAAAAAATATAGATAATCCTTATCTGCTATTTACTAGCATACAAGTTGCGTGCCAACTTAATCATATTTTATATAAGGTATTGATTTTAAATTGAATATTTTGAAAAAGGTAAGTGGCGGCGATTTAAACTTGCTGACTTGCTCTGTTTTATTTCATGATTTGCGCAATTCATCTTTTATGATTTCATGAAATGCTTAAATTCTGAGATTTAAAATGACTAAAAAAATCAAAGATAACTTGTTAAATCATATATTTAGCGCAATAAAATTGCATGATTTAGACAGATATGTGATGATGACTGCCTAAACCATCTACGGATAGATGTCACTCAGCTTTTTGCAAGGATCGCATCTGATATGCCAAAACACTCCTCCTATAACGATAATA
Organism: Psychrobacter sp.; assembly: GCA_029267175.1. GTDB lineage: Bacteria > Pseudomonadota > Gammaproteobacteria > Pseudomonadales > Moraxellaceae > Psychrobacter. Next base: position 1,979 of record JARIDJ010000028.1, read on the forward strand.
CTTCTAAGACAAATACCGTCTCTCATCCCTCTAAATTACTGGGCGGCAAGGCGGTACTTGAACCGATCAAGCTCAATAAAAACGATGATATAAAAAAAAGTGAATTTTCAAAGAGTATTGAAGATTTATTGACTCATCTTAAGTTTGATGTGCATTCGGGGAGAATCTGGTTCGGCGGTCAGCGCATGGTATTGAGCCACGCTCATGCTTTATGGCGTCTGCGTGAAGATATTGAGTCGACTTTAGGCGATGATATTATGCAGCGGCTTTTTTTTCGCTATGGTCATTTTGCCGGCGAGCAAGATGCCGAGATTAGCAAAAAGTTAAGGCCAGAGGGTAGCTGGAAAGAGGTGTTTTTATCAGGTCCACAGCTTCATGCGATACGCGGTATGGTACGAGTGATACCAAATGAGATGAGCGTTGACTTTGATAACGGCAAATTTTTTGCAAGCTTTGATTGGCATAACTCTTTTGAAGCGGCTTATTATAAAAAGTTTCATGGTATCTCAGACAAACCTGTCTGTTTTAGCTCGCTTGGTTATGCCAGCGGCTATACCAGTTACTTTTTTGGTCAACAGATTGCCTTTAAAGAAGTGCAATGCGCGGCTATGGGCTATGATCATTGCCGCATCGAAGGCAGACCCTTAGAGGACTGGGAGGAAGAGACTGATCTTGAAAGGTTTTTTAATACGGAGCGCCTAAATACCGAACTGTTCGAACGGCGCAGTAACTTTGATGAATTAAAGAGACAAAACCCTGATTTACGTATAAAACCAGAAGGCTTTTTTTCTGCTATTGGGGAGTCGCCTTCTTTTAAAAAAGCAACAGCGCTTATGAAAAAGGTCGCAAAAACTAAGGCGACTGTATTATTGCAAGGAGAGACCGGCGTGGGCAAAGAGGTGTTTGCTCGGGCGCTCCATGATGCCAGTGATCGCAGAGACAATCCGTTTATCGCTATAAACTGCGCCAGTATCCCTGCTGATCTTATTGAATCTGAGCTTTTTGGCGTTGAAAAAGGAGCGTTTACGGATGCCGCGCAATCTCGAAAAGGAAAGATTGAAGCGGCACACTCCGGCACTTTGTTTTTAGATGAGGCCGTTGAGTTATCTGCTCGGGCGCAAGCGGCTCTACTGCGCGTACTACAAGAAGGGGTACTCAATCATGTAGGTAGTTATCTCGATATAGCCGTTGATATCCGGGTCATTGTAGCGACTAATGAGGATCTAAAAGAGGCAGTAGCGCAAGGAAGATTTCGTCAAGATTTATATTATCGATTAAGTACCTTCCCTATCTACCTCCCTCCTTTAAGAGAGCGCAAACAGGACATATTATTATTAGCAAAATTCTTTTTAAATAAATATGCCGATATGTATCAAAAAAAGATTCAAGGGTTTACCGATCAAGCCCGCGAATACCTCAGTTTATACGATTGGCCAGGTAATATACGTGAACTACAAAATGTCACTGAACGGGCGGTCATCTTAAACGAGGGTCACCATTGGATTGATGCCAGTGATTTGCTTTTATCCAATATTGAAGATAGTAATGTAGATAGTAATAAGCTGCGAGTCTCTACCAAAAGTGGTGGCCTACACTCTAGCAATGATGAGCACAATGACGCTGCCCTTGCTACCTTATTTCATGAAGGTTTTGATTTGGAAGCATTTAACGATAAGCTCATTCGTACCGCTGTCAACCAATGTGGAGGTAATATATCAAAAGCGGCGCGTCTATTAAATATCAGTCGAGCCAAGCTTGATTATCGGCTTTCTAAGTCTGAGCACAGTGCAGAGTAGTAACTAAATTTATCTGCAAGATATAGCCCAATTTTTTTATAGTAAATATCACCAACCAACATAAAAGACTGCAAGCCGTTCTAAAGACTAAGGCCGCTTTACTGCTCCTTAGCGAATACGCTCAAGACAAAAGTTTAAAAATTAAGGTTTAAAATCTAAGTTTAAAACTATAGATATCTACAAAACGTTCTGCTATAGTCGATTGATAGGGGCTAGTTATCATAACATAGCCCGCCATTGGACACAGGATGTGTCTAAGACCAAAACTAGGTGAAACATAGCATGGAAGCTCTATCCTCTATCTCTTCACAGCCGTCTATACATAAAACACCTCCGCTTGACTCTGGCCATCATTTTGATGCCAATCGGCACTGGGCAGCTTCTTTAACCTTAGGGTTTGACACTCGAGTCGTCGCTGATACTACTATCACTCGCTTACACAAAGCTCATCATTATGGCCCGCTACGGGTACAAAGACCTTTTTATCCTGAAGGCCGTGATGGTTGTTGCCACGTTTATCTATTGCATCCACCCGGCGGGCTAGCTAGCGGCGACTCCCTCAACATTGATGTCACTGTCGCCGCCAATGCTCACACTTTATTGACTACTCCTTCTGCTAATAAGCTCTATAAAGCTGATAGTAACGGCGTCGCTTGGCAGCAGCATACCCATCTTAAGATCGCCGCAGACGCCACGCTTGAGTGGCTACCGCAAGAGACCTTGGCTTTTGATGGCTCAAGTGGCAAGCAGACCATTCTTATTGATTTAGCAGATAATGCCAAATGTATCGGCTGGGAGATTCTCGGTCTAGGTCGTCCTGCCAGCGCTTTGCCTTTCGCTACCGGGCATTTAGAGCAGCGCTTTAGGCTTACTCGTGATGGGCGTCCGTTATGGATAGAACGTCAAAGTATAGATCCTGATCATCCGCGCTTTGTAGGCAAATGGGGTCAAGGCGGCGCGGCAGTACATGCCACTATGTGGGCGGTAGGATTAGACGAGCCGTTAGAGGCTATTAGTGCGTTACGTGAGCAGATAGCGGCTGGCAAACATTGGGCAGTGACCTATCGCCGCGGCGTGTTGTTACTACGCTATTTAGGAGAGGAGCGCAATCAAGTTTGGGATCTTTTTCAGCAAGCGCGCGAGGTACTACGCCCTAGACTCGCTGGCATAAGAGCCACTACTCCGCGTATTTGGTTAACTTAATATCTGCATTAAACCTTTAACTCGATCAGTATTATCACATCAATAATATCAATAATATCAATAATAAGGGAGTCTGCAATGGAACTAACGCCAAGAGATAAAGATAAATTGCTACTGTTTACCGCAGGCCTACTTGCCGAGCGTCGCCGCGCCAAAGGCCTAAAACTCAACTATCCTGAGTCAATCGCCCTGATCAGCTGTGAGATTATGGAAGGCGCGCGTGAGGGTCGTACGGTAGCGGAGATGATGGGCGCTGGCCGTGAGATTTTGACGCGAGATGAGGTGATGGATGGCGTAGCGGAGATGATTGAGAGCATCCAAATTGAAGCTACTTTCCCTGACGGCACCAAACTTGTCACCGTTCACAACCCTATTGTATAAGGAGAGGCGCCATGATTCCGGGCGAATATAAGCTAAAAAAAGAAGACATTGAGCTATGCGTAGATCGCCAAAGCTTTACGATTAATGTCTCAAATACAGGCGATAGACCTGTGCAGGTAGGCTCTCATTATCACTTTGCTGAAACCAATAATGCCTTAAAGTTTGATCGAAAAAAAGCTTATGGTCATCGTTTAGCGATTGCGGCAGGAACGGCGATACGATTTGAGCCGGGTCAAAATCGTGATGTGCCACTATTGCCTTTTTCTGGCTTGCGGCGCATTTATGGTTTTCAAGGTAATGTCATGGGGCCGCTAGATACAGACGAGGCGCAAGATAAGCAGCAACAATCAGACTCGGGAGCATCATCATGAAAATTTCTCGCCAAGCCTATGCCGATATGTATGGGCCAACGACTGGTGATCGGGTGCGCTTAGGCGATACTGAGCTGTGGATTGAGATCGAAAAAGACTATACCCATTACGGCGAAGAGGTGATGTTTGGCGGCGGCAAAGTGATCCGCGATGGCATGGGTCAAAGCCAGCGCTTTGATGAGGCCGTCATGGATACCGTTATCACTAATGCCATCATTATTGATTGGTGGGGTATCGTCAAGGCTGATGTCGGTCTCAAAGACGGGCGTATTGCTGCTATTGGCAAGGCGGGTAACCCCGATACGCAGCCTGATGTCGATATCGTTATCGGTCCTGGTACTGAGATTATCGCCGGTGAAGGACAAATCTTGACCGCAGGCGGTATCGATACTCATGTGCATTATATCTGCCCTCAGCAAGTCGATGAGGCGCTCATGAGTGGCCTGACCACGATGATCGGCGGCGGCACCGGGCCTGCGACAGGCTCAATTGCAACGACGCAAACCCCCGGCCCCTGGCACATGGGTAAGATGATGCAAGCGGTAGATGATCTGCCTATTAATATTGGCTTTTTGGGTAAAGGCAGCTCAAGTAATCCTGAGGCGCTAGAGCAACAAGTCAAGGCAGGCGCTATGAGTCTCAAGATCCATGAGGATTGGGGCGCAACTCCAGCATCTATTAGCAACGCCTTAGATGTAGCGGATCGTTATGATATCCAGATCGCTCTTCATGCCGATAGTTTAAACGAGTCAGGGTTTGTAGAGGATACTATAGCGGCATTTAAAGATCGCTGTATTCATACTTATCACTCCGAAGGCGCAGGCGGTGGTCATGCCCCTGATATCCTTGTCGCTTGTAGTCTTCCTAACGTTTTACCCTCCTCCACCAATCCGACCCGGCCTTATACCATTAATACCGTTGATGAGCATCTAGATATGCTGATGGAGTGTCATAACTTAGATGCTAGCATTCCAGAGGATGTGGCCTTTGCTGATTCGCGTATTCGCCGCGAGACTATCGCCGCCGAAGATATCCTACAAGATATGGGTGTCATCTCTATGATGTCGTCTGACTCGCAAGCCATGGGACGTATCGGTGAGGTGGTGTGCCGCACTTGGCAAACCGCGCACAAAATGCGCTTACAGCGTGGTCTATTGCCAGAGGATGAAGCGCGCGGTACCGATAATTTTCGGGTGAAGCGCTATATTGCCAAATATACTATTAATCCTGCCATTACCCATGGCGTTAGTCACGAGATTGGCTCGGTTGAAGTCGGTAAATTTGCTGATTTAGTGTTATGGAAGCCGAAGTTTTTTGGGGTAAAGCCTTCCATTATCCTAAAAGGGGCGATGATCGCAGGCGCTGCTATGGGCGATCCCAATGCGGCTATCTCTACCCCGCAGCCAGTCCATTATCGGCGTATGTTTGGCGCGTTAGGCCGTGCTGCTGCTGCCACGCGCATTACCTTTGTTAGTCAAGCCGCGATGAACACTGGACTTGAAGAAAAGCTTGGTCTAAAAAGCCGACTGGTCGCTTGCAAAAACGTACGCCAAGTACGTAAAAGTGATATGAAGCTCAATGATGCCTGTCCAGAGCTGACGGTAGATCCGCAAACTTATGAGGTGCATGCCAATGGTGAGCTCCTCACTTGTGAGCCCTCCTCCAAGCTACCACTCGCTCAACTTTATCATTTGTTCTAAAAGGATAGCCCTATGCTTCAAATAACAACAAGAATCGATAGCGTTGAACAGGTAGATGAGGTGTTTGATACTTTGACCTTGCCTTACGAGCTACGCATTCGTGGTCGCCTCAAAGCTACTACTGATAAAGGCTGCGATGTTGGGCTATTTCTTGATCGTGGTCCGGTGATGCGTCATGGTGATTTATTACAAGCTAGTAGCGGCGAGATTATCCAAGTTTGCGCCGCTGATGAGCCTGTCACTACTGCCTATGTCGAGGGCGGATTGGCTTTGGGAAGACTATGCTATCACTTAGGAAATCGTCATGTATCGCTTGCTATTGGTAGCGATACCGATGGTCGCCACTGGGTGCGGTTTCCACCGGATCATGTATTAGAGGAGTTGGCTGAGCTATTAGGCGCAACCTTAAGCCATCATGACGCGCCATTTGATCCTGAGTCTGGCGCTTATGCGCAGGCGGGTCGTGAGCATACTCATGCGCATGGCGAGCCACACGATCACAGCCATGAAAGTCACGCGCATAATCATACCCATTCTCACAATGATGGACACTCCCATAGCAGTCACTCCCACTCTCATAACGATGGACACGCTCATGATGATGGAAAAAGCCACGCCCACTAAACAGCCAGTAAGTGCCGTCAGCGATTTGGCGCTACTTGGGCTTATGCAATTGATCAGTCCAGCTTTGCCGATTGGTGCTTTTGCTTGGTCGCAAGGCTTGGAGAGCGCTTTTGAGCTTGATTGGGTTAGTAACGAGGCACAGCTTGGAGAATGGTTAGAAGGCGTACTCGCTGATGGCCTAACGCGCTGCGAGTTACCAGTTTTGGCACGCCTGCAAGGGTGCTGGGCTACAAGCGATAGTGAGGGCTTAGCCTATTGGAACGACTGGCTACACGCCAATCGCGAGACTGCGGAGATCAGTGACGAAGATACGCGCTTAGGTCTGGCATTGATGCGTCTGCTTACTAGTTTAGAGCTAGAGCCGCAGGCGCAGTGGGGTCATGCCAAGCTGCCAGAAGATCCCGGTTATGTCACCGTCTTTGCTTGGACAGCTTACCAGCGGCAAGTGCCGATACGCCAGAGCCTATTAGGCTTTGCTTGGGCATGGCTTGAAAATCAATTGGCAGTTGCTTGTAAAGCGCTACCTTTAGGACACACCGCCGCCCAACGACTCAACGAGAAACTGCGGCCACATTTAGTGATAGCAGTAGATACTGCGCTGACACTAAGTGATGAGGAGCTTGGGCCGATATTACCAGGATTGGCGCTAGGTAGCGCCCATCACGAAACCCAATATTCAAGATTATTTAGAAGCTAAAGGTTATCCTTTTTTATGCTTTGCACTTATAACGATTTTAATTAGCAGCGCTTTTGACATTATATAAGGAGATATTATGAAACACTGTTTACGAGTAGGCGTCGGTGGTCCTGTAGGTTCGGGTAAGACGGCGTTACTACGCCAGTTATGTAGCGCCCTAAAAGATTATTATGATATTGCCGTTGTTACCAACGATATCTATACCCGTGAAGATGCCGATTTTTTACTCAAGCATGACGCCCTGCCTGCCGATCGTATCCTTGGGGTAGAGACTGGCGGCTGTCCGCATACCGCTATTCGTGAAGACGCTTCTATGAACTTGGCGGCGATTGATGATTTGCAAAGCCGCCATCCTAATCTAGAGCTGGTATTGGTAGAGTCAGGTGGCGACAATCTAGCCGCTACTTTTAGTCCAGAGCTCTCTGATCTGACCCTTTATGTCATTGATGTCGCTGCTGGTGACAAAATCCCGCGTAAAGGCGGCCCTGGCATCACTAAATCGGATCTACTTATTATTAACAAAATCGATATTGCCGAATACGTCCATGCTTCGCTCGATATTATGGAGCGCGACTCCAAAAAAATGCGCGGCGAGCGGCCTTTTATCTTTACCAATCTGTATGACGGTGTGGGCGTGGAGGAGATTATCAGCTTTATTCTAAAACAAGGCATGTTACCTGAGCGTCGTCCCGGCAAAGTAGCTGACAAAGCTTAATTATCAAGACGACTATCTACAAAGTCGATCGCAATCAAAAAAATGGGAGAGGATAATGAATAAAATGACTACTTTGCCAACGAGCAAAATGACCCGTAAGCTACTGATGACTTTTGCTCTGATGCTTACGACAACTTTAGCCTTTGCCCATCCGGGGCATAGCGAGCCGGTGAGTAATGGCTTTTTGAGCGGTTTATTGCATCCACTGATGGGGCTTGATCACCTATTAGCGATGGGAGCTATCGGCTTTTGGAGTATTCGCCAAAATACTACTATGAAGCGCGGTACACCTTTATTCGTCATAGGCGGCATGATAGCAGGTGCAGGTATTGCTTGGATGGGTATCAGCTTGGCAGGTATCGAGACGGGCATTGCTATGTCAGTGCTGTTAGTTGGGGTGCTGATTGCCACACTTGCAAAGCTACCGACCGCTGTTGGTGGCACTTTGGTGGCGCTATTTATGGTCGCTCATGGCTACGCGCACGGTACTGAGATGGCTCAAGGCTCTAGCATGCTACTTTATATGTCAGGCTTTGTGATAGCCACTTTAGCCATTACTTTTGTTGGTCGCGGATTAGGCGCATTAATGCTCAAAGCGGATAATCGTATGACTCGTGCTTTAGGCGGTGTGGTTGCGGTTATTGGTGGGGTGTTAGCGGCTGGCTAATGGCTGCTGATAGCATCACTGATACACACCGATCATCACTACCCTTCCAAAAAGCTGCACGGGATTCCTGCAGCTTTTTGGCTTTAAAGGTTTTTATATAAGGATATATCAAGATGAATGACACTATTATCAAAGTATCAAGAAACACGGATCGCTCGCCAACCGATGCCGCTTCCACTCAGACAGTAGCTTTCTCCCACTACAACTACCTCTCAGCCCAGCTGCCGATTAATACCACTACCAAGGACTTAGTCGCCAATGATATAAGGGTACAGGCTACGCAGTGTTTAAGAAATATCAAATCTATCGTTGAGAGTATCGATCATAATATGAATGATGTGATCAAAATTAACATCTATTTAAAAGATCTAAAGGATGCAGATAAGGATATCGAACAAGATATCAAAGCCATAGACACTATTTACGCCGCGTTTTTTCAAGGTTATCTACCTACCAGAACCATCATTGCCGTAGCCGACTTGCCTAATGATGCGTTGGTACAGATGGACGCGGTTATCTCAAACGGTAGAGGCACGCATCCACAAGCGCCAAGTGAGCTGATAAAAGTGGCTAGAAACACCGAAGAGGTACCAAGGGATTCAGCCTCCCCTCATACCATTGCCTTTTCTCATTATAACAATATCTCAGCCCAGCTGCCGATAGACTGCGCCACCGGCGAGCTGATTGCTGGTGGCATAAAAGAGCAAACCGAGCAGTGCTTGCATAATGTCAAAGCGATCTTGGCCAGTATTGAGGTGCCTTTGCAGGACATTGTTAAGGTCAATATCTTTTTAACCCGTTTAGCAGACATAAAGGCGGTGGATGAGATTTACGCGATGTTTTTTTCGGACTCCATCATTGCCAATGAGCAAAGCTATATACCAGCGCGGACTATTACCGCGGTGTCAGCGCTGCCGATGAATGCTTTAGTGCAGATCGATGTCATCGTCTCGCATGGGGATGGCACGCCGCCGCAAGCGGTTGAAGATAAACACGGCATCGTCATTGAGGCAAACAACACCGATAAAGCACCAAAGGATCCTCTATCCACCCAGACGGTGGCTTTTTCTCACTATAATCACCTCTCAGGACAGCTGCCTATCGATCCTGATACTGGCAAGATAATTGACGGTGATATAGCCGCGCAAACCAAGCAATGTTTAGAGAATATAAAAGCTATCGTAGAGAGCGTCGATCACGTGATGGATGATGTGGTAAAAATAAACATTCAGCTCAAAAACATCGAGGATATCGATAAGGTAAATGCAGTTTATACGCCTTTTTTTAATGCTGACTTGCCTGCTAGAACTGTCGTTGGGGTATCTGATATCGCTATGGACGCGCTCATTCAAATCGAGGCTATTGTCTCTAATGCGGAGGGAACAGCGCCTATTTAATAAAAGCTAGCAGCGTAATAATAGCTATACTCGCGGTAATGTTGAGCAAAATCTATTGACGCTTCACTAGGGCGTGTTAAATCTTTACAAATGAGCACTGCTAATAAAAGACACCCAGCCGTCAAGCTGAGTGTCTTAGCTTATCAAAGCGCTGCTACTCAAGCTTTTATTAGCTTAGCTTCTGAACTATGCACAACGCAATAACTTACTAACGCAAATCATCAACCACCGCTAACATCGCCACTAAGGAGGCCTCCCCTAATTTGCTACAGCGCTCTGGCGACCAGCCGGTCTCGGCGTTAGGCATATTATCATTGTCTTTGAACGGCATCTCCAAAGTATTGGCCAAGCAATCAAAATGCTCAGCGACCCAGTGGGTGGCAAGCGTCATATTGGCTGTGCCCGGTACATCAATCTCATAGCCCTCTTGGGTCTGAAAATCAGCACTGGCAAGCTGTAATACTTCGGTAAATCTATCACGTAGACGCGCCAAACGGTCGTTATAGCTTGGCGTGCCTTGAGAGCCGGCTAGAAAAACAAAAGGTATCGCTTCATCACCGTGCACATCATAAAACAGATCTACCCCAGTCTCTTGCATTTTATTAATGACATAAAAGACCTCGGGGCTCTTATCTAAGCTTGGGTTGGCCCATTCGCGATTTAGATTAGTGCCAGCGGCATTGGTACGCAGATGGCCGCGCACGCTACCATCGGGGTTCATATTGGGCACGATATAAAAATTAGCTTTATTTAATAACGCTTTAGCAGTGGCATTATCTTCATCGAGTAAACCATGCAGCAGACCCTCGATCAACCATTCAGCCATAGTTTCGCCTGGGTGCTGGCGCGCGGTAATCCAGATAGTGCGTTTTTTAGTAGCTTTATTGTCGTTAACATTATTATTACCATCGTCATTAACATCGTCATCATTATTAGCCACTTTGACTAGGGTTAAGTCGCGATTATCCAAAGTCTGGCCTAAGTGCTCTAAAGTGACCAAAGGATGCGTCTGTACCGCTGCCAATAGATCTTGATGACGCTCATAGCTATAAGGGGCAAAATAAGCGATCTGAATGGTTTGGCACTGTAGTTCTACCTTTATGGTCAATTTGCCGTCTTGATAACTAGTGGGTAGACGAAACCAATAGTCGCGATCATAAGAGGCCACCGCTTGATAATTGTCCCAGCCTGCAACGTAGGAGGCCTCACCAGCATTAATAATATTAAGAGTATAGTGCTCGCCAATCTCACCAGTTAGCCGAAAATTAAACCACTGAAAAAATTCGCCACCCACGTCTGGGCGAATGGCTAACTGAATATCTTGTTTGTTCTCTAGATTAATAACCTCGATATTACCAGCGTCAAAATGAGCTGAGATATGCATAATATTTCCTTTATCATTTTTGGTTTTGTGAGTGAAATTCTTATTCATTGGCGCTAGCTGCAGCGTTTAGCTTACTGAGCCTTATTGAGCCTTACTTAACTTAGTATCTAGCATCAATCGGATAAATTGCTTAAACTGCTGAGGATTAGATAATAGGTGCATGGTCATATCCTCAAAAGCCTCCTTGGCATCGAACATAGCGTCCTCAGCGGCATTGGGATAACCGCCTAGCATAATCTGCTCGGTGCTGTTATTGCTAAACTGCTTAACCACGATCTCGTTCTCAGTGACCTTGTCCCAGATAGTATTCATAAAATTCACTTTATCTTTATCGGTAAAGTCCTCGCCTGCGAACACCTCATTTAAGCGCTCAATAATCTGCGATAAATAAGCTTCTTTTTTATCCTTGGGAGTTGCCGTACCAGCGCCGCTACCGCCCTCTAACTGATACTCAGACTTGCCTTCTTGCAGCTTTAGATCCTGCTGATAGAGCTTGGAGACTCGGTAATGACTCATAACGATATTACTCAGATCGACCTCTTCTTCGTCATCGAAGCTCTCGCGTAGTAGCGGCTGCAGATTACGCGCATATAGACTGAGCTTCTCAAGATCCTTGCTATCGTAATCGACGATTTGCGACATAAACTCATACTGACGGGTAAAAGTGCCTAGATCTTTTTTGAAAATCTCCAGCGCGTCTTGATCGGTTTTAAAGCCTTTATAGTCATTCTCCGCGTTGGTAATAAGTACCACATCGCGAGTCGCCTTAGTACGCTCAAGCATTATCTTAGCTTGCTGAGCTTGCTTACGTGCTAGCTTATAACGCTTTTGCCAGCGCTCAACCGCAGGCTTACAGATATTACTGATGGCGGCATTGGATTTGTTTTTGCTATAAAACGCCTCAACGAACTGCTCGACTTCATGCCAAAGAAAAATTTGAGCGGCACATAATTTATCATACAGATCATAAACCTTATCAGGATCAGAGACCTTGGCTAAAGTAGCGGTTTCATAATAAGGCTGAAAGGCTTCAAGAATATCCTCAGGGTCGTTAAAGAAATCGAGCACAAAGGTGCCACTCTCAGCTTTGCCTTTATAAGTGCGATTCAGCCGTGATAACGTCTGCACGCAGTCCACGCCAGTGAGCTTTTTATCGACGTACATAGCGCAAAGCTTGGGCTGATCAAAGCCAGTCTGAAATTTATTCGCCACGAGCATCACTTGATAATCATCACTATCAAAGGCTTTACGCAAATCGCGACCCTTGAGTCCGATATTCATGTTCTGTTCAGTGAACTTCTCCCCTACCAAGGCATCGCTATCCGGGTCATTATCATGAAAGGTAACCTCTCCTGAAAAGGCCACCATAGCATTGATATTGCGATAGCCATACTGAGCAATATAGTTATCAAAAGCGATTTTGTAGCGCACCGCTTCTTTACGCGAGCCGGTCACTACCATGGCTTTGGCTTGCCCGCCAAGTAAACCTTTAATATTGTCATTAAAGTGCTCGATGATAATTTTTACTTTTTGGGCAATATTATGCTCATGCAGGCGCACCCAGCTACCTAGTTTAATCTTGGCGCGGCGGGCATCGACTTCATTATCTTTGGCAGCGAGTTTTTGCTTTAGCTGATAGACCACTTTATAGTTGGTGTAGTTTTTGAGCACATCTAGGATAAAGCCCTCTTCTATCGCTTGGCGCATGGAGTAGACATGAAAAGCGGCGGGCAAGTTATCTTTAGAGGCTGGCAGATTTGGATTAGGCAAACGGCCAAACAGCTCAATCGTTTTGGGCTTAGGCGTCGCGGTAAAAGCGTAATAGCTTAGATTGTCACTGCTACGGCGAGCCGCTAGCACACTATCGAGCATATCTTCGCTAGATAGCGCCCTATTATCCGGCTCTAACTCGCCTGAGATCAGCACTTCTTTGAGCTGGCGCGCGGTCGAGCCGGTCTGCGACGAGTGCGCTTCATCAGCGATAATGGCATAACGGCGTGCTTTGAGCACGCTTGAGTCTTCGATAGCTTTGAGCACAAAGGGAAAGGTTTGAATAGTGACAATAATAATCGGCTGCGAATTTATCAAAGCCTCGGCCAGCTTTTCAGACTTAGAGCCGTCGCCCTCTTTATTATTAATACGTCCGACCACGCCATCAGCATGCTCAAACTGATAGATGGTATCTTGTAGCTGGTCATCGAGCACGGTGCGATCGGTAATGACGATGACGGAATGAAACTGCTTATCGCCTTGCTCATTATAAAGGGTGGAGAGCTGATGCGCGGTCCAAGCGATAGAGTTGGACTTGCCCGAACCAGCACTGTGCTGAATAAGGTAACGTTGCTCAGAGCTGTCAGCTTTACTCTCATTAATAGCTGCATCAACCAGTTTAGTGACTACCTCCCACTGATGATAACGCGGAAATATCATGGTCTCACGCTTGGACTTGCGCCCAATAGCGTCCTCTTCTTCCTCAATTTGCAGATGCATAAAGTGGCCAAGAATAGCGAGCAAATTAGCAGGGGTGAGCACTTCATTCCATAGATAGTCAGTGGCATAGCGGCTACTATCTACTGGCACATCGTTACCGGCGCCGCCATCACTAGTGCCTTTATTAAAGGGTAAGAAGTAGGTATTATCGCCTGCCAGCCTCGTGGTCATGTAGACCTCGTACTGGCTAACGGCAAAGTGTACCAAAGCGCCGCGCTTAAAGCTCAGTAGCGGCTCAGGTTTGCCGGTATCCGCATCTTTTGGCAGACGAGTGCGCTTGTATTGACTAATAGCGTTTTGTACCGATTGTTTAAACTCAGACTTTAGCTCCATAGTGCTGACGGGTAAGCCATTGACAAACAGCACGATATCGATACGGTTACGTTTGGCGACTTTGTTATCGGTGCTAGCTTCGACAGCCTTTTTATTAGCAACGATGTGCGGGCTATAGACCAGCTCAGGCACGATACGGCAGATATTGGCCTGATAGCGCGCCATGGTCTCAGGATTGAGATTGTGCTCAGGCTTAAACTGACAAAGGGAGAAGCGCGCGTTACGTATCTTTAGGCCATGACGCAATACGCCCAAAGTGCCATAAGTGCGCGAGGCTCTATCGGTTGAGTGCTCATCGGCCTTATTGAGCTGCTTGACCAACGCTTCGATAAAATGACGCTCAGAGTCGATAGGAAAGGTTTTGCAGAATTTTTGCCATTGTTGCGGCTGGGTGGTCTGCACAAAGTCGAGCACATCTTGCTCATAGAGCGCGGTCGCTGCTTGATAGTCAGCGGAGCTACCGAGCTGCCAACCTTTTGCTTGCATTTGCGCCACGATATCGGCTTGAAAGATAGACTCATAGGTGACGTTGTGCGCGTTGATCATATTTAGTCCGTTGTTATTATTATTTTTAGGGTTCGCTGACGACTGCTGCCGCGGCGGCAGCGGCGGCCTCTAGCGCGGCAATAGTAGCATCGTTAGTCATGGCATAGGCTTCATAAAGCTCGCAGCTTCTGGTATCGCCATTATCACAGGCTATGCTAAACCACTCCAAGGCTTTTTCACTGTCTTGCTCAACCCCATAACCGCCAGCATAAAACACCCCCATATTACGCTGACCGTTTGGGCTGTGCTGCGCGGCAGATAGCTGTAATAGCTCAAAAGCTTTGTCAAAATCTTGCGGCACGCCCATACCCATAGAGTATAGAACCGCCATATTATTTTGGCCAGTAGCATCGCCCTGTGCGACGGACTGTTGGAGGAGCTGAGCGGCTTTGTCATAATCGCGCTCAACCCCTTGTCCACTAGCGTATGCCCAGCCAAGCCCTGCTTGCGCGGTAGCATAGCCTTGATCGGCGGCTTTTTGATACCAGTAGACCGCTTGGCTATAGTCTTGCTCAACGACGGTGCCGCTCTCATAAAAATAGCCGAGATTGTTTTGCGCGCCCGCTTCCCCTTGAGCCGCCGCTTTTTGGTACCAGTCATAAGCTTTGGCATAATCTTGCTCGACTGCGATGCCATCATTGTACAACACGCCTAAGTTATTTTGTGCGGTAGCATCGCCTTGAATGGCGGCTTTTTTGATAAGCCGATAAGCTTTGTCATAGTCCACCTCTGCCCCTTCGCCGCTATAATACATCCAGCCAAGCGCGCTTTGAGCCAAAGCATTGTCATGATCGGCAGCTCTTTGATACCACTCGATAGCTTGGGCGTAATCCTGCTCAACGCCTAGCCCCGACTCATACATCAAGCCCAAATTATACTCGCCAGAGGCATCGCCTTGCCTAGCAGCTTGCTCAAACCAAGAGTAGGCTGCGGTATAATCTTGCGCCGCCCCTGTACCCTCAAAATACATAGCGCCAAGATTATTCTGCGCTTGTATATCGCCTTGAATAGCGGCTTTTTGATACCAGTAGAGCGCTTTGGCGCTATCTTGCTTGACACCTCTGCCTTGATCATAAAACACGCCTATATTGTACTGAGCGACGATATCGCCTTGTTCAGCCGCCTTTTCAAACCAATAAGCGGCCTGCCTATCATTCTGCTCAACGCCGCTGCCTATCTCGTACATAAGCGCTAGGTTTTTTTGGGCCAAAGGATTGCCTTGCTCAGCCGCTTTTTGATACCAGTAGACCGCTTTGACAAAGTCTTGTTCGATACCTTCGCCAAAATCATACATCAAGCCTAGATTGTTTTGTGCGGCGGTATTGCCTTGTTCGGCAGCTTGTTGATACCAGTAGGCCGCTTTGGCGCTATCTTGCTCAACTCCATTGCCTCTATCATACATCATCGCTAGATTGTATTGAGCAGAGGCGGAGCCTTTAGCTGCTAAGGCTTGAGCGGTAATCAAACTATTTGCCTGCGCAAAAGCGCTAAGCGCAAACGCTAGGCTTAAGGCTATGACTTGATAAGCAAGTTTTGGGTTTAATAACGATGCTTTCATTTTTTTCTCTACAGGCAATAGCGCAGCATTGATTATACTTTTGGCCTTTTTGTTATTGCATACAAATCTTATCTTGATGATGCATGAAATGCACCCTACAAATCTTTAACATCAGGCGCTTGCCAGCCGCGAACATCAATCTTACCAGTAACGGCAGCCGATATTAAAGCGGTCCGGCGTTCTTGCATAAGTTGAATGGCTTTTTCTGCTTTGCTTACCAAATTTGAAAATACTGTTAACTTCTCATTTAGATAATGGCAAATCTTTTCCTGTTCATCAAATGGTGGAATAACAAAGCCTAACTCTAATAAATCTTCTTGAGTCATACTCGGTAAGGCAGTGTTTGTGGAAAGCTTATCAAAAGGAAATAACAATGCTTGATGATAAATATAATCTGGCTTAGCATTATCAAAAACTTCACTATAAAACATAGTATCAACTGTCCAGAACTTTCCTGAGACTAATAGAGGTTTATCAATAGTTCCTTTTCTCCCAAATAATACAGACTCACCATTGAACAAATAATCCGAACTACGTTTAAAAATTCCACCCGACCCATAAACAGGGTAGCCACCACTTTCTACTTCTACAGCCTTATAGTCTCGACCATTACGAATTCTTAAAACATTTTTCAAGCGCCCTACTTCCCAATGCTCAGGCACTTCCCCTAACCATTCAACACCCGAATCTTTCATCGGTACGTAAGAATTTAAGCCTTTAGTCACCGCATGACTAATTACCGCTTGGCGCTTCTCTTTTAACAGTTTAATAAGGGTTTGTTGCTTTTCAATTAAGGTATCAATTTGGGAGGTTTCGTGGTCGAGAAAGTTGGCAACTTCGATTTGTTCTTCATAACTAGGTAATGCAAAAAGTAGGTTGCTAACTTGTTCTGCAGAAACTGCCTCAAATGTACTACCTGTAGATATAGCGTCTAGTTGATATTTATAAGAAGGTAATACCCACCATAGAAATGATTGCGTCATTTGACTGTTACTAGCTAAACTACAAAGACCTCGACCAATTCCATAAGTTGCATCTGCAATATTTAAAGCGCCAACGGGTGCTCTCACTGAAAATAGAAGATCACCTTTATTAGCTAACTTTCTAGGTACTGGGCAATATTGTTTTGCAGTCGGAGATATTTTCCCAAACTCTGCATTTCCTTGTAAAAATGGATAACCATATCCATCTAAATTACAGTCTTCAGAGTTTGGAGATTGTCCCATATTAAGAGTTGTTGAATATTTTATGCGTGACATTTCCCAATCTTTAGGAATTTCCCCCAACCACTCAACCCCAGAATCTTTATATTCTGAATAACTTAAATATTTCTCAGCCATTACGAATGCACCTCACCCAATAACTGCATAATCTCCTGACTGACCTTATCTAAGTCCGCATCAATCTCGGCAAGCAGCCTAGGCGGCTCGTACACATAAAAATGACGATTAAACGGTATCTCAAAGCCAACAATGCCGATCTCCTCATCGATAGCATCTACCTTATCGCTATTTATCCACGCATCCGGCACATGCGGCTGTACTTCGCGTTTGAAATAGTCTTCGATCAATTCGGTAGTAGTGATGCTAGGATCAAGCGGCACGTTTTCATAATCACGCAAATCGCTATCGGCTTGGAACTCGACGATTTTGGCGGGCTTACTTAACTGTTTATTATCCGAGTTGAACGCTACCTTGACATGGTAGTTGTCTAAGCTAAACGCGCCATAGAGCGGATTGGTAGTTTTTACCGCCTTTTTTATCACTGGTTCCGCTTCAGGGTTTTTCCACGTTATCGCCTCAAGTAGTTGTTTCTTTTCTTTGGCGTCCAGACTGATATCAAGATTGGTTTCTGCCTCTTTTAATGCTTGCTTAAACACAGTTTCAAACTCGTTGTAATCATCGAACTGGCGCGTACCGATACCTTGTTGCAGAGCTTTGGCTTTCGTCATAATCGCTAACTGCTCTTGCCAAATTTTGCTACCCAGCACCTCTTTGATTTGCTTCTCTTTTAACTCACTAAAATCCGCCTTTATAAGTGCTCTTGCCTCTAATGTCACCGCGGATAAATCGCCATAGCTTTCATTAGTCCAATCTTGACCAAAAGCTTCATACAGCGCTGGCATCACCATATCAAAGGGTTTTGGCGCATAACGCAAGGTTTCTATCGCCTCATTGGAGAGCTGCGCCGATAGTCGTAGCGGCCGCTCAATAGTCAGGCGGCGATAGCCAAACTCGTGAGTGGCAAATATCTTACTGGCAAAGGTTTTGGCAGGAGCATGGCTAGGGTTAGCAGACTGACGACCGCGATTGGATTTTACTTCCTCAGGCTTATCGAGTACGCGCGCGTCCACCACTTCAAAGTCGCCAAAGCTGCGAATGATGGTCTTGATATCGTCCTCGCTCATCTCATTACGCTTGGAGCCTAATGATTTGCGCATCTTGCTATATAGATGACTGCCATCGATTAATTGCACTTTTCCTTGACGCTCGGGAGCTTTTTTATTACTAAGTATCCAAATATAAGTAGCGATACCGGTGTTATAGAACATATCGTTTGGCAAAGCGATGATGGCTTCTAGTAGATCGGCCTCAAGGATATAACGGCGAATCTCACTCTCACCGCTACCCGCGCCGCCAGTGAATAGCGGCGAACCATTCAAGATAATACCGATACGGCTGCCTTGATTGTGGTTTGAACTGTTTTGCGAGCTGCTGTCTGTCTCTTTATCATTATTAACAATCGGACGCATTTTGCTAAGCAGATGCATCAAGAATAATAGCGAGCCATCAGAGACGCGCGGCAAGCCTGCACCAAAGCGCCCATCAAAGCCTTTTTGCTCATGCTCGTCTTTGATCTCCCCTGCTATCTTTTTCCAGTCGACCCCAAACGGCGGGTTTGACAGCATATAATCGAACTGCTCGCCGACCAGCTGATCATTAGATAAGGTATTGCCGAGCTTAATATTATTGACCTCTTGGCCTTTGATCAGCATATCGGCTTTACAAATCGCATAAGACTCAGGGTTCAGCTCCTGCCCATAAGTGCGCATCACTGCCTCAGGATTTAGCTCAAGCACGTATTCCATACCGGAGGATAAAAATCCGCCCGTTCCGGCTGTTGGATCGTAAATAGTACGGATAATGCCGTCTTTGGTCAGCGCGTCATCATCTTCCATAAATACTAAGGACGTGGTTAAGCGCACAATATCGCGCGGGGTAAAGTGCTCGCCTGCGGTCTCATTAGAGCTCTCAGCAAAGCGGCGGATCAGCTCTTCAAAGATAAAGCCCATCTCATGATTGGATATCTTTTCAGGACTCAGATCAGTATTGGCGAACATCTGCACCACTTTATAGAGCAAATTGGCATCGGCTAGCTGCCCGACAAACTCTTCAAACTTAAAATGCTCAAAGATCTCCCGCGCGTCCTTGGAGAACGATTGCACGTAAGTATTAAGGTTATCTTTGATATCGCTTTGACCCATCTTGCTAAGATCCATCGGCGAGATATTATAAAAAGGTCGCTTGCTGACACGCAATAAGAAGCGCTCTTGCGCCTCCTCTTTTAGCCCTTTATCAGCGATACGCTGACTCTCTGCCACCACCTCAGCTTTGGTCGCCTCTAACACGCACTCCAAACGGCGCAATAGCGTAAATGGTAGGATGATGCGACCGTACTGCGATTGCTTGAAGTCGCCGCGTAATAGATCAGCGACCGACCAGATAAAAGCAGCGGTTTGGGAAAAATTAGTACTCATAGCATTGTCTTATCGTTTGGATGTGTCGGTAATGGTTAATAAAGCGGGCAAGAATAAATGCTTGGAAGTATAGCGCAGAATAAATCGTCTCACTAGCGCAATCCGCTGCGCTTATGGCAAGTTTAATTAAGCCGTCTAAGATTTTACTTTAATATAGTGAATTCAGTATAAAAACGATACAGCGGAACTGGGATGAATTTTGCGCAGCCTCTGTCAGCGTAGACACAGCACGCTAGGAAAATTTATACCAGTTCCGCGCTAAAATATAATGTATCTATTTTATTTAGGATCGACTATAGCAAGCAGAAAAAAGCAGACACCAAAACTGGTATCTGCTCTTACCTAAACTAAAATCAACAGCTTAACCGCTCATTACTTTTGCGGCGTAATTAAGTATTTCTCACCAGTGGCTTGTTTGCCATAAGCCGCTATCGACTTCATATCCAATACCTCTGCCAATGACACTTCATGAGTATAGCTACTAGCGAAAGTGGTAGTGATTTCATCCGCCACCCGCTTACGCATCGACATGACCGTATCGGTGCCTAATTTGCCTAGCGCATTGAATAATAAGAAGCCATTGACGCCCCAAGCAAAACCAAAGTTACGGTTTAGGGTAATAGGGCCACGGTTTAAGGCGCCATAGATATAAACCTGTTTGTAGGTGTCAGAGCCATAGACATTATATTCTGTGACGTCTTGGGTAATCGCCGCTTCCATACAATTAAGGATATCGCTGGCTAGTTGACCACCGCCGATCGGATCAAAAGCGATAGTCGCGCCGGTCTCAGCAATCGCCGCGGTTAAGTCAGCAAGGAAAGACTCTTTGCTAGAGTTGACCACATATTTTGCGCCCATATCGCGTAGCAAGGTTTCTTGCTCTTCTCTACGTACGATATTGACCAAATCAATGCCATCCGCTAGACAAATACGGTTGAGCATTTGACCCAAGCTAGAGGCCGCCGCCGCGTGGACGATAGCTTTATGACCTTCAGCGCGCATGGTTTCGACCATTGCGAGTGACGTCAGCGGATTAACAAAAGAAGACGCGCCTTCTTTAGCCGTGGTGCCTTCTTTTAACGGTAAGCAGCTTTTGACATTAACGCAGTGATATTGACGATAAGTACCACCGCCAATCACCGCTACCATCTTACCCATTAACGCTTGCGCGGCAGCTGACGAGCCAGCAGCAACCACGGTGCCTGCGCCTTCATTACCGACTGGCGTATCTTTATCTACCCGAGTTTTGACCGCTGACATAAACTTCTTAGGCACCTCAGCGCTAATCACTGGATTTTGCTCGCTGCCTGACTGCTGTGCGGTTGACATATCAGCAACGCTGAACATCACTGCTAAGTCTGAGGGGTTTAACGGTGCCGCTTCGATGCGTACCACTACTTCATCAGCCTTAGGCTGCGGCATGTCAATCTCTTGCAACGCTAGAGTGAGCTTATTGTCTGAGCTGATGGTTGAGGTTAGTTGTATATTTTTATCGGTCATAGGTTTGCTCCTGCAAAGTATTCATTTTATTTTAGGGTTAGTATTTAACTCAAAGCTATTATTACTGGTTTTAATAAGCTTGTATATGTCTTAAGCTGCCAATCACTATTGCTTTTAAGACAATAACAGCGCGAAAATAGCTAGTTATGCCGTTTATTTGATATAGAAGCTATTAATGGAGAAATAAGTTGGATCAATTACGTGCCATCCGTTATTTTTGTAAAGTTGCCGAAACCGGCAGTTTTACCAAAGCGGCAAAGAGCTTTAACGTACCGCCGTCATCGCTCTCAAGGCGAGTGGCGGACTTAGAAAAAAGCTTGGGCGCGACCTTACTCAAGCGTTCAACGCGCCTGGTCAAACTGACAGAAGTTGGGCAGATTTATTATGAAGATATGCAGCAGGTATTAAGCCAGCTCAAGCAAAGCCATGAAACGGTGCGCAGTTATCAAAGCACGCCCATGGGACGTCTACGCATTAGCTCGATGGTCGGTTTTGGCGAAAAGATATTATTGCCGCTGCTAGACGAATTCAGCGCCTTATATCCTGAGATTGTATTAGATATCAGCCTCAGTGATGAATTATCGACCCTCGGACGTGATGATGTCGATATTGCTATTCGCGGTGGTTACGCGCCCAATGAGCGCGTGCTCGCGATAAGGCTGATGGACAATGGCTTTATTCCGGTCGCCGCGCCCGCTTATTTAGAGAAGTATGGTGTGCCTAAGACGGTAATGGAATTAAAGCAGCATAATGGCCTTTATTTTAAAGCGCCAACTGGGGCAATGCCTTGGCTAGCTCGTATCAGCGAACAATGGCAGGACGTCTCAGGGCCGGCGGTCGCAATCTCCAACAATGGCGATTGGCTGGCAAAAAAAGCCTGTAATGGCGAGGGTATCTTGATGTCGACTCGCTGGGCGTTGGCGTCTTATCTTCAGTCAGAGCAATTGCTGGAGCTCACCTTTGAGCATGAGCTAGCTATCACTCAACACGCGGATATGGCGGTATATTTGCTCTATCAAAAACAGCGCTACTTAGTGCCTAAAGTTAAAGCGGCGGTAGACTTTTTGGTGAATAGAATAAAAAACAGTTATAGTGGACTGGCTATAAAATAAATACAGGGTAGCTGGGATAACCGGGGTAACTGGGATAGCGGTACTACGTTTATTTAAGCTCAGCTATATAATGAGTCAGCCATTCAAAGTAAACTACTACCCTAGCGCATAAATCACTGTGATTGATTTAGAAACGGAACCGCAAATGCACGTTATCAACTCTTTGCTAGCTTTAACCAAGCTCAAAACGCTTAATAAGCTAAGCCGCTATAGCGGTTTTGCTGTGCTACTTAGCGTTTGTCTAGGGATTTCTGCTAGCAGCGCCTCTAGCATTCATGCCGCAAACGATAGCGCTCAGTCGCCATGGCAGCAGTTGCAAAATAGCGGTGAGAACCAAGACGTTTACTTTCACACTTGGGGCGGCGATCCACAAATTAACGCCTATATTCAGTGGGCGGCGGACGCGCTCAAGGATAAATATAATGTTAACTTAGTCCATGTGAAATTAAGCGACACTAGTGAAGCGGTCAGCCGCGTATTGGCAGAAAAATCTGCTAATAATAATCAGCAAGGAAGCGTTGATCTGATTTGGATCAATGGCGCTAACTTTGCCACCATGAGTGACAATGACTTATTATTAAAAGATTGGGCCAGTAACTTACCTAACTTTAAATTAACTGATCCTAAGAATAACCCAGCGGTGACCCTTGATTTTGGGGTGCCGACCCAAGGGATGGAAGCGCCATGGGGACAAGCCTCGCTGACCTTTTATTATGATAGTTTGGCGCTTGATAAGCCGCCAGCTACTTTAAGCGAGCTCGCCAGTTGGACCCAGCAAAACCCTGGCCGCTTTAGTTATCCAAAGCCGCCTGACTTTTTGGGTATGAGCTTTTTGAAGTATGCTTTGGTAATACTGCATGAGCAAAACGATGCTAAGACTGGCAGCGATAGCAGAGCGCAGCTCGATCAGCCAGTCACTGAAGCTAATAAAGAAGTAGTACTCAAGCCGCTATGGCAGTTCTTAGATACGCTGCATCCAAGCCTTTGGCGTGACGGCCAACAGTTCCCACAAAGTGGCGCGCAGATGCGCAGGCTTGTCGATGATACTGAGCTGAGCCTCGCCTTTACCTTCTCAGGCCCTGAAGTACCAGCCGCGGTGCAGCGTTATGACCTACCGCCGAGCATCCGTAGCTATGCTATGCGTGATGGCAGCTTAAGTAACACCCATTTTGTCGCTATACCCTATAATGCCAGCCACCCTGAGGCAGCGCAATTGGTCGCTAATTTTTTATTAAGCCCCGAGGCGCAAGCGTATAAACAGCAGCCTAGCGTTTGGGGCGATAAAACAGTGCTAGTACCGGCTATGCTTAGCCCAGAACAGCAAGCACTATTCAAAACGACTAAGCCGCATCCAAGCGCGCTAGCTTTTGATGCCATCAAACGCACGGTTAGTGAGCCGCATCCGAGCTGGGTTGATGCCATTATGCAAGGTTGGCAGACGCGCTACGGAGTCAGCCAATGAGGCCACTAAATGACGAGCCGCAGCACTCTAACGATAAAGACTCAAATACTAAAAAAGTAAATACGGGCAATATTATCTTTTTTAAAACTGATCTATTTACCCGTCTAGTCAGCTTAAGCCCGAAATTTTTACTGCTAATACTGCTACTGCCAGTACTTGGTGGCCTAATCAGCGTACTGCTGCCAGCCTTTGGCTGGATACCGGCTATCGAACAAACTAGCATTGGTCTGCAAGGCTTTCAAGCACTAGCACAAACGCCCGGTCTCAGCCAAATGGTGGCTCTAAGTGTCGGCACGGGCCTGATCAGCACTCTGCTGGCTTTTGTTAGTATGCTGATGATCTTAGCGGCGTTTTTTAATAGTGTTTGGCTGACGCGTATCGAGCGTTTGCTTAGCCCTATTTTGGTCATTCCTCATGCCGCCGCGGCAATAGCGATTGGCTTTTTAATTGCGCCATCCGGTCTTATTGTGCGATTATTCTCGCCATGGCTTAGCGGTTGGGAGCTAGCACCGCCGGGGATATTTCCGCACGATCCTTATGGCATCAGCATCATCTTAGGGCTGATGCTCAAAGAGCTGCCTTTTTTATTATTAATGTCACTCGGCGTCTTAGCACAGCCAGAGCTGGGTAAACAGCTGCGTCTAAATTATAAAGTCGCGCTAACTCTAGGCTACTATCCTTTTACCGCCTTTTTTAAGGCGGTATTTCCGGTGCTCTATCCGCTACTGCGCCTGCCTGTCTTGGCAGTATTGGCTTATGCTAGCGCCAGTGTTGAGATGCCGCTCATTCTAGGACCCAATACGCCGCCTACTTTGGCGGTGACTATCCTGCAATGGTTCAATGATGTTGATTTGAATTTGCGTATCAAGGCCTCAGCCGGTGCCATACTACAGCTAGCAGTCACCGGTGGCTTAATCGCTTTATGGCTTGCTGCTGAAAAGATTATAAAAGCGCTGTGCCGTCCTGCTTTGATAAATGGTAAGCGCCGCTATATCGATGCTATCTGGCAAAAATTCACTGTTGCCCTAACTGTGGTGATTATCGGCTTTATTATGCTCGCGCTTATTGGCCTTGTGCTGTGGTCAGTGGCAGGCTATTGGCGCTTTCCGGCCGTCTTGCCCGAGCAGCTAGTATTGCTGCACTTTCAAAGCGCCTTTACCCAAATAGGTACGCCATTATTTAACACGTTAGCGCTTGGTGTAGTATCTACCTTAGTAGCAATAATCCTAACTTTGCTATGCTTAGAGGCGGAACAATTAAGGGCTAAATCAATCTCTAACTTTACCAGTTTGATAATCTATTTACCGCTATTAGTACCCAGTATTGCTTTTTTATTCGGCCTGGTTTGGCTACAGCAATTATTTAATAATCAAGTGGCATTTTTAAATGTTGCTTTTACCCATTTATTATTCGTGCTGCCCTATGTGTTTTTATCGCTTGCTAGTAGTTATCGACGCTTAGATGGGCGCTTCGCTAATGTCGCCGCTAGCCTTGGTGCGCCGCCTAGCAAAGTGTTTTTGCAAGTGAAATTGCCGCAATTATTCGCCCCTATTTTGATCGCTATCGCTTTGGGGTTGGCCATTAGTTTTGGTCAGTATTTGCCAACATTGCTGGCAGGTGGCGGCCGTATCGCTACTATTACCACCGAAGCGGTAACGCTGGCGAATGGCGCAAGTCGGCGTACCAGTGCCGTTTATGCGATTATGCAAATGCTACTGCCGCTGTTTGGTTTTATACTGGCATGGATACTGCCAAAGTATTTTTTTAAAAGTAGCAAGCGTTAGCTATAATGCTGAGCTAGAGCATTAGCCTACAAAGGTCTGACTATGCTCAATAGAAAATAAAATAGATATCTCTTATTAGACGCGAGGCTGGTATAAATATTTTTGGCGTGCTGTGTCTACGCTGACAGAGGCTGCAAAATATTTATCCCAGCCCCGCTGTATCATGTGTAAGCTGCGCCTTTAGCCCAGCTCATTGATTTAATAGTTATAAATTAGCTAAATCATTAACATAAAAGGTCTTACATGCCATCTTCTTTACAGATAAAACACTTACAGCTTTATCGTCAAGGTGAGCTATTACTAAGCTTAAATGAGCAAGTCCATGGCGGTGAGATTCTGACTATTATGGGGCCCTCTGGTAGTGGCAAATCAAGCTTATTGAACTGGATTACCGGTACTTTAGCCAGTGACTTTAGCGCTACTGGCGAGGTTTGGCTCAATGATAAGAATATCAGTCACCTGCCTACGCACCGGCGTCATATTGGCGTACTTTATCAAGATGCTTTGCTATTCTCACACTTATCAGTGGCGGGTAATATTGCTTTTGCTATGCCTAAGACCGATAGCAGCAATAAAAAACAGCGCCTGCAAAAAATAGAGCAAGCTCTTGAGCAAGTGGGTCTAAAAGGGATGGCAAAGCGGCATCCGGACAATCTCTCCGGCGGTCAACAAGCGCGCGTGGCCTTGCTGCGCACCTTACTGAGTGAACCCAAAGCCATACTGCTTGATGAGCCTTTTAGTAAGCTCGATACCGAGCTACGATCTGAGGTGCAGCAGTTAGTGTTCACCCAAATACGCCGCCGCAAACTTCCTACCATTATGGTCACGCACGACCATAGCGATGCGGAAGCGGCAGAGGGTAAAATTATTACGCTTAGCTCTTAACTTTCAACTTATAAAACCTCAGCTCTTAACCGTTAAGAGAGACTAGTTTAAGCAAGCCAAAATAAAAAAAGCGAAACAATAAACAAGGCAAATACATGCTGGATAAATACCTAACGCCTATTATAAAACCGATACTAACGCCGATAGCCGCTAGTCTACATAAACGCGGCATCACGGCGGATCAATTGACGCTAGTGGGTTTTATTATTGGCGTACTGGCATTGCCATTATTGGCTTATCAGCTGTGGTTTGGCGCGCTGGTTGCTATTATATTGAATCGGATTTTTGATGGTTTAGATGGCGCCCTTGCTCGTTATGCCAAGCAAAGCTCGAGTGCTGGCGGCTACTTAGATATTACCCTCGACTTCTTATTTTATGCCGCCATTCCGCTCGGCTTTATCTTGGCTGATCCAGCACAAAACGCTATTGCCGGAGCGCTATTACTCGCTGCCTTTATCGGTACGGGCTCAAGCTTTTTGGCTTTTGCTATAGCGGCTGAAAAATTTGCATTAGACAAGCCGCAGTTTAAGTATAAGAGCTTTTATTATCTAAATGGGCTGACCGAAGGCACGGAAACCATTGCTTTTTTTATCGCTTTTTGTATTTGGCCTCAGCATTTTGTGCTACTAGCCAGTATCTTTGCCGCGGCTTGCGCCATTACTATCGTGACTCGTATCTACGGTGGTTATCAAACGCTAAAACGCTTTGAGGCTAAGTAGTACTGGCTGATAAAGAAACTAATGAAAGTTCGAACCTATCAAAAAACTACACTGCCGTTAACAGCTTATCACGCTTCAAACCGACCGATCTAAGCTTGCCTTTATGATCAACTTCTTTGACCACCAATGACCACTCGTTATTGATAGCGACAGTATCGCCTGATACCGGCGCGGTCTCTAAGCTGGCTTTGACATATTCGGCGACTGTTTTTTGCCATAAACTTGGCGCGTTATCAGGCTTGGATCGAAGCTTGGCGGTCAGTGAAGTGGAGCTCATGACATCCTTAGAAAAAGGTAGATCTTCAAGCTTAGCGCTAGGCGACAATAACCAGTCGCCATAGAAGTCATCGATGGTTTTGCGATCAATAGTGATATCATTAAAAATCCGCGCAATTTGAGCCGCATGATTGCCGTGCATAGCGTACCAAACCCTATCGCCGCATTTAAGCTTAGTCTCTTCATCAACGATGACTATTTTTTGATTACGTATCAAGGCAAAAATACTAATCTCATCAGGGCTTATGCGCATAGAGATACCTTTGGGATGACGACCAATAGCAAACGCCCCTGGCTTGACCTCAAACTCATAAAGGGTAATGCTGGCTTTATCCGATACCCAAACCTCATGCTCTGCTTCTGGATCTTTATTATTAGGAATGCGCACTTTAAATAAATTGGCCATAAAAGGAATGGTCGTTCCTTGCAACACTAACGATAGCACCACTACCCCAAAAGCCACATCAAAGAGCATAAATGCCCCATCGACGCCCGCCATCACTGGCAAAATCGCTAAGGTAATCGGTACGGCGCCGCGCAAACCTACCCAAGAGATAAAGCCAATTTCTCTATCCTTAAACCTAAAAGGCTTGACACTACTATAGACGGCAAGAGGACGGGCAATAAGGATCATAAAGGCGGTAATCGCCACCGAATAAGGCCAGACATCGATGACGTTTGACGGCGTCACTAGCAGTCCTAATACCACAAATAACACCGCTTGCGATAACCAAGCAAAGCTGTCCATCACCCGCATTACATGCTCTGTAGCTCGTACTTTATAGTTGCCTATCAGCACCCCAGTTAGATACGCCGCCAAAAAGCCACTGCCGCCTATCAAGTTGGTCGCAGCAAACACTGACAAGCCTGCCGACAGTATCAAAATGGCGTACATACCTTCTGCCAGATGCACTTTTGGTAGCAGCCTAGCCAATAGATAACCGAACAGCAGCCCCATGCCCAAACCAAAGCCTAGCTGCTGCAACAGTAATCCCAAAAATCCGAACAGCGTCTGACCAGCAGGATCGACATTTAGAGCAATCAAGCCTGTGACCAAAAGTATCGCTAGCGGATCGTTAGCCCCAGATTCCAATTCTAGCGTGGCCTGTACCCGATCATTGAGCTTGACGCCGCCATTACGCAGTAAGGAGAATACCGCCGCAGCATCGGTGGAGCCGACGATAGCGGCCATCAACAGGCCAATACGCCAATCGACATCGAGTAGCCAAGTGACAAACACCCCTAATACCAATACTGTCGACAATACGCCCCAAGTGGCCAAAGTGACTGCTGGCTTGAGTCCGACTCGAAAGGATTTAAAGGAAGTGCGCAGACCGCCATCGAGCAAGATACAGGCCAATGCCGCTTGCCCAACAAAGTTAGCAAGCGCATATTGCGAGAATTCAATGCCCAAAAGGCCTTCTTCACCCGCCAGCATGCCCACTACCAAAAACAATAGTAATAACGGTACGCCCAAACGTGCCGATAAGGTACTCGCCATAATGCTAGCAAATATCAATAACGCCCCTACTAAATAGAGGATATTTAGGGTATCCATTTTTTTAATCCTATATGAATGCTGATGGCAGTGTGTTTGCTGATCAAAGCTGACAACTTGCCGCCTATTGACTCGTAGTAGCTGGTAGTAGCAGGCATTTCGCTAAATGCCTAGGATTATAACCTACCCTATTGCCTCTGATGACAATAGTTTGTGCAAAAGCTGTTGGGGAATTAACCATAAACTTAAAAACCGCAAAACAAAAATTACCACTAAAATTTGGACGCAGTGTTGTTTAGAGCTTTATGAATAAAGCGCGACAGGATTTTTACTATGGTTTATGACAAAGTCTGAAAATTTAGGATATGGGCTAGAAGCAAACGTTAATGCTTGAGTAAAGATTTGCGCTTTATCTTAATACTTCAAGACGGACAGCGCTTTGAGGCCAGCTTTGGCAATCTGCACATCTTCACTACCATGCGCGCCGCCGACTCCAATACCGCCAACCACCACACCGTCAATATAAATCGGCACGCCGCCTGCTAGTATTAGCATGTTTTCATCTAAATATCTAATATCAGCGCCGATACTACCGTCTTTTACGCCTTGGGCGATCACTGCTGTTTCTCTTTTTTGTGAATTGGCCGTGTAGGCTTTTTTATAACTAGAGCGAATAGTATGGACGTCGGCTTGATGATCTCTGAGCATAGCCAGGGTTTGTCCTGAGCGATCGACTATGGTTATCGATACTTTAAACTGGTTTTTATTAGCTTCTATGACGGCGGCATTGATAATGCTATGCGCCATCGCGCCCGTGAGTATAGGGATGTTGACTACCAAAGGGTTGGCAGCTTGCATAGCAGCTAAGTTAGGATCAGCGATAAAATCGTGATTGATAGGCGCGGTAGAATTGCAGACAGGGCTTAATACTTTAGACATATTCATTCTTCCATAAATGATGAATTATTAATCTATCGTAATTTGACTATTTTCTACAGCTAAATTTACAATTAATTCTTCATTAATTTTATGGTCTATCTAAACTTTTGCTCATAGTATAAAAACTACAGCTCCCCTGCGAACTGATAGCGATCGCCTGCATGCCACATCTTTACTACCGTTAGTACTTTGCCAGCCGAATAAGTCTGGCGCTGTAGCATTAAAGTGGGCGAATCTATGGCTATCTGCAACCCCTCCGCGATGTCCTTAGGAGCCGCTAGCGCTTGAATGGTATAACTGCCCCGCTCAAGCGGTATCTGTTCAATCAGATAATCGCTAGTATTGACCCTAGTAAAATCTTGCTCAATAAACTCAGGCAATTGCCGCGCATCGACCCAGCGCTCCTCAAACTGTATAGGCAGACCATCAGCAAGATGGATGATTTTTACCTCATATAATAGCGCTATATCATGATCGGCTGGCACCGGCTTTGAGGCGATTCCAAACTTAACGCCTAACTCCTTATAAACTGCGGTGTCGCTCGCTTGCTCTTCTTGATCGCTATCTCCCTTTAGCATAGCCAGAGTAATACGGCGTTTGCTAATAACCTTGGCTTGATAATCACGATTGGCTGATTTTAGGTCTTCAGCGATATTACGCACCTCGATAAAGGTGTGGTTAAACTGCTGCTGCGCCACAAAGGTGCCAGAGCCTTGACGACGCTCCAATACCCGCTCCTCGCTCAGCTCTTTTAGCGCTCGATTGACCGTCATGCGCGATACGCCAAACTGTTCAGCTAGCGCCATTTCGGTGGAGATGGCCTCGCCTGCTTGCCATTCGCCGCTATGAATATTATCCAAAATTGCGTTTTTTATCAGCTGATACGCTGGAATTTTTTTATCTTTTACCATGTTTACCTCCGTTTTATCCATTAGCTGATATCGCTACCTAT
>JARIDJ010000063.1 GCA_029267175.1 Psychrobacter sp.
ATTTATCAAGTGCTTGAGCAATATATGCGTAAAGTACAGCTTGATAACGGTTATGAAGAAATCAGGACGCCGCAAATCGTCGATCGTAGCTTGTGGGAACGCTCCGGACATTGGGGCAATTATGCCACTAATATGTTCACCACCTCTAGCGAAAACCGTGATTATGCGGTAAAACCGATGAACTGCCCTTGCCACGTACAAGTGTTTAACCAAGGCCTAAAATCTTATCGTGAATTACCATTACGAATGGCAGAATTTGGCTCATGTCATCGTAACGAACCTTCAGGCTCACTGCATGGTTTGATGCGCGTACGCGGCTTTACTCAAGATGACGCGCATATTTTCTGTACGCAGGCGCAAATTCAGGCGGAGGTCGCAGATTTTATCAAGCTTACGCTTACTGTCTACGAAGACTTTGGCTTTGATAACATCATTATGAAGCTCTCAACCCGTCCAGAGAAACGTGTCGGTAGTGACGAGTCTTGGGACTTTGCCGAAAAAGCTTTGGCGGATGCTTTAGATAGCTCAGGACTTGATTGGGAATATCTGCCCGGTGAAGGTGCGTTTTATGGTCCAAAGATTGAATTTAGTCTAAAAGATAGCTTGGGCCGAGTTTGGCAGTGCGGTACCATTCAAGTTGATCCCAATATGCCTGAGCGCCTTGATGCTGAATTTGTCAACGTAGAAGGTGAGCGTGAAACTCCCATTATGTTACACCGTGCGATATTGGGATCATTTGAGCGTTTTATTGGTATTTTGATTGAGAACTATGCTGGTTGGATGCCTGTTTGGCTGGCCCCGCAGCAAGTTGTCGTTATGAACATCACTGATAAACAAGCTGATGCTTGTGATAATGTAGTAAAAGAGCTAAAAAATGTCGGTCTAAGAGCAATTAGCGACTTGCGTAACGAAAAGATTGGTTTTAAGATACGAGAGAAAACATTAGAACGCATTCCCTATATGCTAGTATTAGGGGACAAAGAGGTTGAATCGGGCAGTGTTAATGTCCGAACCCGCGAAGGTGAAAACCTAGGCGTAATGAGTGTTGCCGAATTTATAACATTAGTACAGACCGCTGTTAGCAGAAAAGGCCGACAGCTCCCAAAAACAGATGAGGAGTAATACCTATTAAACAGTCCAACCGTTTAAATATTAACGAAGATATCAGTGCTAAAGAAGTCCGT
Organism: Psychrobacter sp.; assembly: GCA_029267175.1. GTDB lineage: Bacteria > Pseudomonadota > Gammaproteobacteria > Pseudomonadales > Moraxellaceae > Psychrobacter. Next base: position 1,185 of record JARIDJ010000063.1, read on the forward strand.
CTGGTCAAAGAAGATGGCGAGCAAATGGGTGTGGTTGATATCGAGACCGCATTGAATGCGGCGCGCGAAGACAACTTAGACTTAGTCGAATTGGTGCCAGATGCCAAACCGCCAGTTTGTAAGATTATGGATTATAAACATTATCTGTATGATCAAAAACAAAAGGCGAAAGAGGCTAAAAAGAACCAAAAACAGACTCAGCTCAAAGAGATGAAACTGCGTCCTAGTACCGATGAAGCCGATTACCAGGTTAAACTGCGTAAGATTGTCAGCTTCTTAGAAGATCAGGACAAAGTTAAAGTCAGTATTCGTTTCCGTGGTCGTGAGATGGCGCATCAAGAGCTTGGTCGTAAACAGCTTGAGCGTATCATCGAAGATACCGCTGAGATCTCTAATGTCGAGCAGCATCCAAAAATGGAAGGTCGACAAATGGGTATGTTATTAGGCCCTACTAGAAAAAAATAAGTCTATAGGGTGGCTCCAATAGTTTAGGGTTATTGGCTTATATCCAATGCTTCGAATAACGTTTTTGTATTTCTGACCATCAATATACGGACGTGTATTGGTGGTTTTTTATTTTTATACTTAGTGCTTTTATACCTTTATAGCTTTATAAAATAACAACTCAAATGCTAAGCAAATAATAAAAGCTAAGTGTAAGATGAATCTTAGACAAAATAACTCATATAGTCGCAAAAATAATATTCTTATCAAAAATTATAGGATTTTTTATGCAAGAACTAACGCCACCTGAAAACGCTAATACGCCCAGTATCTCTTTGAGCGCTCCTGAGCCTGTCAGAGAAGTGCAAAAAAGCGAAGCCGATCAAATGGTCAAGCTTGATAAAAGCCAAATTCCGGAGCTTGATGCCAAAGTAGATGCTTTTGTCGATCATGTTTTGACCAATTCTGTCCATAGTGATGAATTTAAACAAAATATACAATCCATTCACAACTTAGGCTCTAAAGAGATTCGCGAATCGGCGCAGGTTTCTAACCGCATGCTAGAGCTGCCAGCCAAAAGTCTTAATGATGGCTTGTTTGATAACTCCCCTATTACCAAATCGCTAACTGAGCTACGCGGCATTGTTGAGGACTTGGATCCGAGCAAAAAACAATTAACCAGTTCGCGTAAACTATTTGGGCTTATCCCTTTTGGCAATAAAGTACAAGATTATTTTCGCCAATATGAGTCGGCGCAGTCGCATATCAATGCGGTGGTCACTAGCCTTTATAATGGTAAAGATGAGCTCTTAAAAGACAATGCCACTATCGAACAAGAAAAGGTCAATATGTGGGAGCTGATGCAGTCTATTCGTCAGTATATCTACGTTGGCAAAAAGATCGATGAACAACTTGAGCAAAAAATTCATGCTATTGAAGCGACAGATCCTGAAAAAGCGCGCATTATTAAAGAAGAGATGTTGTTTTATGTGCGGCAAAAAAATACTGACTTCTTGACTCAATTAGCGGTAAACGTTCAAGGCTATCTAGCTCTCGACACTATTCGTAAAAATAACTTAGAGCTAATAAAAGGCGTGGATCGCGCTACTACTACTACCGTTTCAGCACTACGTACCGCGGTGGTTGTTGCCCAAGCGATGACCAATCAAAAGTTAGTGCTTGATCAAATCACTGCGCTGAATAAAACTACCAGTAGCCTTATTGAGTCAACCTCTGAGATGCTCAAACGTCAATCGGGCGAGATTCATCAGCAAGCGACGAGTAGCACTATTGAGCTTGATAAATTGCAAAACGCCTTCAATAATGTCTATGAGACCATGGATATGATCAGTAATTATAAAGTTGAAGCGCTTGAGAATATGAAGCAAACTGTCAATACTTTGACTACAGAAGTCGATAAAGCACAAAAATATCTTGATAAATCTAATCAAACCACTGTGTTAGAGGTATCAAAAGAGTTAGATAGCAAAAGGATAACGGATAAATCTGGTATCGATATTTGACTCTAGACTACGCCTGATAATTTAACACAATAAATCCTAAAATTTCTAATACGCTCGTCCATCGGGCGTATTTCTATTTACTATCAAACCTATAGCGAACAATTGACACAAGATATTACCTGCGTGTTCGTGTTAAGATAGCCCTTACTAATAATTTTAAAAACAGAAATGGTAATTTATGAGTTGGAATGATCCAAACGCCTCGAGTGAGGCAAAAAGATACGTCAATCCTATCCCTAGTCGTGAACTAATCATCAACACGATTAATGAGCTAGGCGAAACGACACACCAAAAATTGGCAAATGCCTTTAATATTGATGATGACGATCAGATTGAAGCGCTAGCCAATCGTCTAAAAGCTATGGTGCGCGATGGACAGATCACCCGTGAGGGACGCCCTTCACGCTTTCGTACCGTAACCAAACAAGATATCGTAAGCGGTGTCGTTGCTGCTCACGCAAAGGGCTTTGGCTTTGTGGTACTCTCCGATATGCCAGATCTGTTTTTGCACGAAAAGCAAATGCGCTGGGTCTTTAATGGCGATACTGTTGAGGCTGTCGGTACTTCGGTTGACAATCGTGGTCGTACTGAAGGACGTATCGTTGATGTCACCTGCCGTCAACAAAACCAATTTATCGGTACTTTGGCTAAAGACGAAGAAGGCTATTGTGTTGAGCTGGGTAGTCCGAATAATCATCAGCCTATTACCGTTACTGATGATAATGTCAGCTCACTTGCCGCTAAAGTCGGTGATCCGGTCAAAGTTGATATCATCGATTGGCCCAATCAGCACGAATTTGCGACTGGCAAGGTAACCGCCGTACTCAATGATGACAATGATCGTGAGCTTATTATTGAGACCACTTTACTGAACTACGATATTCCATCGGAGTTTAGCGATGCAGCGCTCAAGCAAGCCAATGATCATAAAGAGCCAACAGAAAAAGACACTAAAGGCCGTACCGATCTGCGTGATATTCCTCTTATCACTATCGATGGCGAAGATGCGCGAGATTTTGATGATGCGGTATTTGCTGAAAAGCGCTCTGGTGGTAACTACCGAGTATTAGTGGCTATCGCTGATGTTAGCCATTACGTAACACCAAATTCGCCGCTCGATAAGGATGCTTATGAGCGCGGCACATCGGTGTACTTCCCGCATCGAGTGGTGCCTATGTTACCAGAGGTGCTGTCAAACGGGCTTTGTTCACTGAACCCTAATGTTGACCGCTTATGTATGGTTGCTGATATTAAGGTATCACGTGCCGGCAATGTCACAGGCTATGAGTTTTATCCAGCGGTGATGAACTCGCAAGCGCGTCTCACTTACAATCAAGTGAATGATTACTTCACTAATCCAAAAGATGACAGTATTCCTAAGTCATTAACGGGTAATAAAGAGGTCAAAAAATCAGTCGATACTTTGCACCAGCTCTATGATTTATTAGTCAAAAAGCGTGAAGAGCGTCATGCCATGGAGTTTGAAACCGTTGAGACTTATATTCAGTTCAATGAGCAAGGCGGCATCAAAGCTATTGTTCCCCGTACTCGCGGCGACGCGCACAAACTGATTGAAGAGTGTATGCTGCTAGCCAATACTTGTGCGGCAAACTTTGCTTTGAAACACGAGCTACCGGTACTCTATCGTAACCATGATAAGCCGGATAGCGAAAAGTCAATGCGCATTCATGAATATGCCAAAAACTTTGGGCTGCCTTTCCCAGAAGAGAGTCCAACTCAGGCCGATTATCAGCGTATTATTGAAGCGACTAAAGATCGTCCAGATGCCATTAGTATTCATAGTATGTTACTGCGCTCGATGATGCAGGCCAATTATGCCCCTGACAATATCGGTCATTTTGGCTTAGCTTATGATGAATACAGCCACTTTACCTCGCCGATTCGCCGCTATCCTGATTTGATGTTGCATCGCGCCATTAAGGCAAAAGTCACTAAGACTCAGCAGCCGGTTATGGATTTTTCTTTAGACGAAGCTGGCACGCAAACCTCTGATACGGAGCGCCGTGCTGAAAAAGCATCGCGTTATGTCGAATCTTGGCTCAAGTGTCACTATATGAAAGATCATATCGGTGAGGATTTTGAAGGCGTAGTGACTAGTGTCACTAACTTTGGCCTATTTGTCACGCTGACCGATCTTTATATCGACGGCTTAGTGCATATCTCCAATGTTGGCGATGACTTCTTTGTCTACGATGAAAAGCAGCAGCAGCTTATCGGTAAGGATAAAGGTACGCTATTTGGTCTTGGTGATTTGGTCAAAGTAAAAGTCGCTGGCGTCAATATGGACTTACTGCAGATTGATTTTGATTTGATAGAAAAGCTAAAAGCTAGCCAGATGAATCAAACTAAAAAGGACTCTGCTAAAAAGAGTGCTGCCAAAAAAGGCAATAGTCGTAGTAGAGGTAATAGCAAAAAAAGCTAATCTACTTTGAGAATCGATAAACCTAGATGCAAATAAAAAGGCTAACGCAAAGTTAGCCTTTTTTTATGTCGTTAATTTAGGGAGAGTGAATGGTATTATTGAGCCTCATTTAAGCTTGTCTCAAGTCGATCCTTATCCATTTGCTGCGCTTGCTCGATATCAGCGGCAACATTATCAATAATGGCTTTAGGTTGTTCGCCTAGCGGCTTATTGGCAATGCTGGTATCAGTTACGCTTTTATCACTGCCAACAGTAGCGCTAGTTTCTGACGCTATCGGCGCTGTACTCTGCACTGAAGCCGCTCTATCTTGCTCATGCTTTTGACCATTAATGACATTGAATCCGAGCAATAAAAAGATAGTCGCCATAGTAAAGGCAATTAGGTGTTTTCCTTGCATAGTTGTTCTCTCAATAATATTCTATTACTCTCAACTTCATCTAAAAGCTATGCTTACTAAATGCTATTGCCATTTTAGCTAGCTACTCTTGTGGACTATTATTATTTAATAAATCCGTTTCATCAGAATTTTCAGCAATTTCTTGTTCGACCTTTTCCATCAGCTTGGCATCAGGTCTAGCGTCAAGCACTTCATCGGCATTACGCCCTTGTAGGATATATTTGGCTCGCGCTTTGGCTCGCCTTTTTTCTTCATCATCGATATTACTCGATTCACTACTATCTACACCAATGGCTTGGTTTGGTTCTTCAACCGTAGTCGGAGTAATGGTCAAATCAGCGGCCTGTTCCTCTGCTTTTTTGGCTTTGGTTTCTGGTATATATTCAAGCGCTTGCTCTAGCTTGTCATTGAAACGCAGACGATAGATAGGCTCAGGTAGGCTAAAGCCTTCATTTTCTAGCGCATGTTTGGTCTCACGAATGGCGATACTACGAGCTTTGGCAAAATCTGTCTGCGACTGATTGACCCAGACCTGAAACTCAAGAATGATGTTGGAATCGCCAACATTATTGATAACCGCAATAGCTTTTGGTTCATCCAATACAAACTTGAGCTGACAGATAGCGTCTAGACCTACTTTTATGGCAGCCAAAGGATCATCATTGGCGTCTACACCTAGCTCAAAGGTAAAGCGCCGCTCTGGGTTTTTGGTGTAATTTAAAATAGTGCCTTTGAACACTTCGGCATTGGGGATACGTAGCTGATTACCATCTAGCGTCATCAAAATAGTCGCTCTTGAGGTCAGCCGAACTACGATGCCTTCTTGACCATTAATAGCAATCTGGTCACGCGCGCGAAAAGGCTGACGAATACTCAGCAGCAATGAGGCAATATAATTCTCGATACTATCTTTTACCGCAAAACCAACGGCGATACCGATGACGCCAGCGCCGCCAAGCAGCGTTCCTAGTACCGTCTCAGCGCCTATTAAGCTCAAAGCCAGTATCAAACCAATAACGATAAAAATAACCTTTACCGTTTGTGATAGTAGCTCTGCGACAAAAGGATTGGGAGTCAGGCGTTTCCACATACTTTGGCGTTTGGATAACCAGCTACCAAACCAAGCGACAAAGCCAAAAATAACAATACCTACAATGAGTAAAGGTAGCGCTTTAATCAGCGTTCTTAGCTGATTTTTTAGCCCTTGATAAACGGTACTGACATTGTCTTGGACATCAAGGGTGCGCTCTATCTTATCCTCCACCGTCACCACGTCCGTGATACGGTTGGTTAGGTTGATCGCTTGTTGCGCTTTTTTCTCGTTTGGCGTCTCGCCCGTTAGGCTGACGACCCCTTTATTGACACTGACATTAATCGCTTGCAAACCATCGATTTCAGAAAAAATCCCACTAATCCGCTCGCGAATCTCATTATCTTTTTGCGGCGTTGGCGTGGTTTCTATTTGGGCATTATTAGTACTCTCACCACTGATAACTGGAGGCGGTTTGACGCTCTCAATTGGCGCGGACTCTGTTACCTTGCTGTCCGTATTACTGCCTTCTACGCTAGTGTCTTGTTTAGCATTGGTGGTTAGAGCATCTTCTGGCAAACCTAATGCACTTGCTGTATCTGCCAAGACTTTTTCAGAGGTGCTACTAGTAGCCTCACTAGCGGCAAATGCAGGCACGGTGATAAAGAGAGCTAGCAGCAGCACTTGACTAGCTATTAATCGTCGCACAAACCGCTTTGGTTCATGCAACAGCGGTCTTAAAAGTAGTAAGTCATCAAAAGGAGCAGCCATAAGCAGCCTATAGTTTTGTATTAAAAAGCCTGAACGACTATTTGCGGTCCAAGTAGCGCTGAGCCTCAGCAAAATCTAAGGAACCCTCGTAAATAGCGCGGCCCGTAATGATGCCTTCTAAGCAATCACCATAGGGCTTTAGTAGCTCGATATCTTTCATATCAGTGACGCCGCCTGAAGCGATAACCGGAATGCCGCCCTCGCGAGCAAGGTTGACGGTTTGCTCGACGTTGACGCCTTGCATCATGCCATCACGCGCAATGTCGGTATAGACAATAGAAGACACGCCTACATCAGCGAAGCGCTTGGCAAGCTCTGTCGCTTTGGTATCGGTAACATTAGCCCAGCCATGAGTGGCAACCAGGCCGTCTTTGGCATCGATACCAACGACGATATGTCCGGCAAACTCGCGGCAAGCTTCGGTGACAAAACTAGGATCTTCTACCGCTTTGGTGCCGATGATGATATAAGTCAGACCCGCACTAATATACTGCTCGATAGTGTTCATAGTGCGTACACCACCACCCAATTGAATGGGCAGCTTAGGATAAGCTTTGGCAATATCTTCAACGACTTTTTTGTGCACAGGTACGCCGTCAAAAGCACCGTTCAAGTCGACTAAATGCAAGCGGCGAGCCCCTTCATTGACCCAACGCGCTGCCATAGCGACAGGGTCATCAGAGAAGACCGTATCATCTTCCATACGGCCTTGTTTTAGACGCACACATTTGCCATCTTTTAGGTCAATAGCTGGGATAATTACAGGCGCAGCACACATAAAACACTCCTAATAAAGGGGATATAAAATGAAACAAGGATTCAAGATTTAGCTTACAAGTGTAGCGTTTAATAAGTTAAAGAACACAATAGATAAAAGAGTGGGGAGCTTATTTGAGGATAAAAAAACTAAATTATCAGCAAGTAATTGATAACTAGAAGTTTTATGATATCAAATCAACCACAATATTAAGTAAATCTTATTACTAACTGGTAATTTTAGGTCAATTTAGCGTATAATCCTAGGTATATTTGTATTTGTTTCTATTCGAAAATAGCTTGCTATCTATAACTCTATGTGTGACCTGCCAACTTAGTCGACGACCTGTTTACTGAGTCAGTGGTTTAGTTAATGGATTATCGTCAAGCTATCATTGAATAACAAAGAACTGGCTCTACTTTTTCAAGATTTTAACAAAACGTATGATAAGCCTATTAGGGTTGAAAGTCTTTTTTATGGCAGTTTGTTATAAAAAGTGATTTTGACTTAGTAGTCTTAGCATGCACCCTGGTAGCCGGTCGCCACTTTGGTCATTCGAATAAGATATTAACGTGTTGTTAAGGAGTCTAAGGTCAGCGTTGATACTCTTTATAGTAGTCATGATTTAGCATTACCCACAAAAAAGCCTGCCCTCTACTAACTGCTAAGCAGTTAAGATGAGCGCTTTTATTGGTGATGCTGTTACTCATGCTGCCGTTATGCCATACAGGACGTCTGGTATCGTTTTAGACTATGGACTAAGTTTTCGCTTATGATTACCATCAAAAAAGGTTTGGATTTGCCCATCACTGGTGAACCCTCTCGCGAGATAACTGAACACCGACCTGCACAAGTAGCTTTAATTGGCTACGACTACGTGGGTATGAAACCCACTATGAATGTCAAAGAAGGCGACATAGTAGCTAAAGGTCAACCCGTTTTTGAAGACAAAAAACGGGTTGGCGTGATCTACACTGCCCCTGCTGCTGGTAAAGTCATCGCTATCAAACGCGGTGAACGTCGGGTGTTTGAGAGTCTAGTGATTGCCGTTGACCCCAATGGTGAAGAAATAGAGTTTGACAGCTATAACTCCCAGCAACTCGCTGACCTAGACTCTGAAATCGTTGAAAAGCAGCTGTTTGCCTCAGGTGAATGGACCGCTTTTCGTACGCGTCCTTATAGCCGTGCGCCTGAGCTTGGTGCTCGTCCTCATGCTATCTTTGTCACGGCAATGGATACCAATCCATTAGCTTTTGATCCTATGCTGCTGATCAATGAGCAGCTGCAAGCTTTCAATGACGGCTTAGCGGTACTGTCGACTTTGAGTCCAAAGACCTTTGTCTGTCATCATGCCGACGCTAATTTGCCAAAGATTGCTAAGACAGCCAAAGATAACGTCACTGAGTATCATAGCTTTGCCGGTAAGCATCCAGCAGGCCTAGCGGGCACGCATATTCACTTTTTGCATCCGCTTAGTCGCGGCGTCAGTGTTTGGACCATCGGTTATCAAGATGTGATAGCGCTTGGTAAATTATTCACTACTGGCCGTTTATACACTCGCCGTTTAGTGAGTTTGGCAGGTCCTGCGGTCAAAAATCCGCACTTAGTGGCTACCGAGCGCGGCGCTGATCTATTAGCCTTGACTAAAGGTCAACTGATCGATGGCGATAATCGTATTATCTCAGGCTCAGTGCTCTCTGGCCGTAAATTGTTTGCCAATGTCTCCTATCTTGGCCGTTTCCATGATCAGGTGAGTGTGCTTGCAGAAGGCTATGAGCGACCCGCTTTTCACTTCTTTAGTCCGGGTAAAAACCGCTTTTCAAAATTGCCAATCTACATCTCGCAATTTTTTAAGAAAAAATACAACTTTACCACTACTACTAATGGCTCACCGCGAGCAATGGTGCCAATCGGTATCTACGAAGAGATCATGCCGCAAGACTATCTGCCAACGCAGCTATTACGCGCGCTGATTATTGAAGATATGTTGACGGCTGTTGATTTGGGCGTACTTGAATTAGACGAAGAAGATTTGGCCTTGTGCACCTTTGTCTCTCCCGGTAAATATGAATACAGCGATATTTTGCGTGATAATTTAACGCGCATTGAGCTGGAGGGCTAACCACGATGAAATTTTTACACAATATGTTCGATCGTATGGAGCCGTCCTTCACTAAGGGTGGCAAACACGAGAAGTATTATGCCATCTTTGAGATGTTCGATACGTTTTTGCGTCAACCAAGCTCAACCACTTTTACCTCCTCGCATGTGCGTGACGGTATCGATCTAAAGCGTATTATGATCACCGTTTGGTTATGTACTTTTCCAGCGATGTTTTTTGGGATGTATAACGTTGGTCACCAAGCGCTCACCGCTATCTCGCAGTTAGGCCTGCAGCCTGATGGCTGGCGCACGATTATCACCGGTATGGCAGGCTATGACCCCAATAGCATTTGGGCCAGCTTCGTCTACGGGGCGATGCAGTTTTTACCGATATACATTGTCACCTTTGCAGTCGGTATCACTTGTGAGATTATCTTTGCGGTCACTCGTGGTCATGAAGTCAACGAAGGTTTCTTTGTGACCTCAGTACTCTATGCGCTAATCATGCCGCCCGATATTCCTTTATGGCAAGTGGCCTTGGGTATTATCTTCGGTGTCGTTGTCGCCAAAGAAGTATTCGGTGGTACGGGTAAAAACTTCTTGAACCCTGCCCTATCAGGACGAGCATTCTTGTACTTTGCTTATCCTGCGTATATGTCAGGCGATTCGGTATGGACAGCAGTCGACGGTTTCTCAGGCGCGACGCCACTTGGCCTAGCTGCTTTAGGGGTTAGTCCAGATCAGTTCGTTGATGTCTATGGCCGCGCGATTACTTGGAGTGATGCTTTTTTTGGCAACATCCAAGGTAGTGTCGGCGAAGTGTCGACTTTAGCTATTTTGATCGGTGCGGTGTTCTTATTATGGACGCGTATTGCTTCATGGCGCATTATGGCCGGTTGTGTCCTTGGCTTGATTGCCACTTCTCTAGTCTTCAATATGATTGGCTCAGAGGATAACCTAATGATGGAGATGCCTTTTTATTGGCATCTAGTGATCGGCGGCTTCGCCTTTGGTGCCGTCTTTATGGCGACTGATCCTGTTTCGGCTGCTCATACTAATAAAGGCCGCTGGGCTTATGGTATCTTGATTGGTTTTATGACCGTTCTTATCCGCGTCGTCAACCCCGCCTTCCCAGAGGGCATCATGCTTGCCATTTTATTTGCTAACTTATTTGCGCCATTGTTTGACTACTTTGTCACGCAAGCCAATATTAAGCGCCAAACCGCACGGAGGGTTCGTTATGTCCAAGCCCAAAAGTAATAATGCAAAAACCATCAGCGTAGCATTAACGTTATGCTTAGTTTGCTCAGTATTGGTCTCCGCCGTAGCGGTAGGCCTAAAACCGGCGCAAGTTGAAAACGCTCGCTTAGATCGTAATAAAAACATCTTAGTCGCTGCTGGCATGTATGACGCCGAAAAAGATACTGCCGCTGATGTTGCCGAACGTTTTAAAGACTTTGATGTCGAAATCGTTGACTTAAGTGCTGGTAACTACTTAGATGACAATCAACTCATAGATGTTGGTATTGCCGATCGCAATGAATATGATGCTAGCCAAGCCACCAAAAATCAGGCATTAAGCAATGATTTAGGCGCTAATGATCCAGCGGGTATTGGCCGTGTGCCTAAGTACGCCAAAGTTTATGTCAAAAATGACGAGGCCGGACAGCCTGAAATGGTGGTACTGCCCATCCAAGGCTACGGTCTATGGGGCACAATCTATGGCTTCTTAACGCTTGAGAGTGATATGAATACCATCAAAGGTATCAGCTTTTATGAGCATAAAGAAACCCCAGGCCTAGGCGCTCGTATCGAAGAGCCTGAATGGCGCGCTAAGTGGAGCGGTATTCACTCTTACGATGAAAGCGGCGCGGTCGCAACCGGCGTCACCAAAGCGGGTAACCCAAAAGAGAACTGGGTTGATGGTATCAGTGGTGCAACTTTAACGGGCCGCGGCGTCAGTAATATGATTCAGTTTTGGCTTGGCGATCAAGGCTATAAGCCTTATCTAGATGCGCTACGTCAAGAAAGTGGCGAGAGCATCGATAACGCGGATACTCAAGCGGCTAAAGCTTCTAATAATTTAAACACTGATCAAGCGCAACCGACAACCGAGCTGGCAGCAAAACTACCAGTAGCAAACGGCAAGGAGGCATAACATGGCTGATGTAAAAAGCATTTTAACCACGCCTATTTTTGATAATAACCCTATCGGTTTGCAAATATTAGGTATTTGTTCGGCACTAGCGGTAACCACTAGTATGTCCAATGCTATGGTTATGTGTGTGGCGCTGACTCTAGTAACCGCATTTTCGAGCTTTTTTATCTCGATTATTCGTAAACAAATCCCCTCTAGTATCCGTATTATTGTGCAGATGACTATTATTGCTTCCTTAGTTATCTTAGTCGATCAGGTACTAAAAGCGGTCGCTTATGATGTCAGTAAAGGGCTATCAGTATTCGTTGGTTTGATTATTACCAACTGTATCGTTATGGGCCGCGCTGAAGCTTTTGCGATGAGCAATCCACCGATACCGAGCTTTTTAGATGGTATTGGTAACGGTCTAGGCTACTCTGCAGTGCTATTATTCGTTGCCACTATTCGTGAGCTGCTAGGCGCGGGTACTTGGTTTGGTATCACTATTTTGCAGCCGGTTACTGATGGCGGTTGGTATTTACCAAACGGTCTATTATTATTGCCACCTTCAGCCTTCTTCATCATCGGCTTATTTATTGCGATTGTGCGTATCTGGAAACCAGAGCAAATCGAAGAAGCTGATTTTGTGATGAAGCCGCAATCTAAAGGCATGGCACAAGGAGGCGGTCACTAATGGGACATTATGTTAGTTTATTTATAACCTC
>JARIDJ010000080.1 GCA_029267175.1 Psychrobacter sp.
GATTGGTTCGCCAGTTCAGTTTGGCTTTTTTAAACTGTTTGCGAGATTTAGCGTGAACCTCACTAATAGCTTGCAAAGTTTGACTGTGCAGATTTAGGTAGTCACCCGCACCTTTGGTGTAAGCGGCTAAATCATAAGCTGAAAAAAATTGACCTGTGCGCTTGAGATGATTGAAACTAAGCTCATTAACGTAATTCCAAACAAAATTAACCGCCCCAGCTAAGATATTAAGCTGACTCGCGTGTTTGTCTTTAATGCGTAGTTTGAGCGTTTTCATAGGGTAATTATGATCTCAAGGCGATCGGTTATCAAGGTATTCGCAATATTGGGTGACAACGGTTGACGCCTGATATCCATGCCATAGAAGGACGTGGTGTTACGGCGCTGGATGATAAAACAGAAGGCCATCGTGCGATTGCAGCGATGACCCAGTATTTTTTAATAATGTTATTGTAGCATAGACAGATAAGCGATTTAAATCATTAACTTACCTAGAGCAGATAATAATAAATAATGTCCACGCAGCAGCGCTTTAAGCGCTAAAATCCAGTCCTATATCTAAAGCGGTCGTGCTGTGCGTTAGATAACCCATAGCAATAAAATCCACTCCCGTCTGCGCCGCCGCTTGCACTGTCTCAGGAGTAATGCCGCCTGAAGCTTCGGTTTTGGCGCGGCCTTTACATATAGCAACTGCCTGCGACAAGATATCCGGACTCATATTATCTAATAGTACCAAACTAACTCCGGCCTCTAATGCTAGCGCTAATTGCTCTAAAGTATCGACCTCAACCTCGATAGGAATGAGATGTCCAGCGAAATCCTGCGCTTGCTTGATAGCGGTCTGGATATCACCGGCAATGGCAATATGATTGTCTTTGATTAAGATTGCATCATCTAAGCCTAGACGATGATTGCGACCACCACCGCAGCGTACCGCATATTTTTGGATAGTGCGTAGCCCTGGAATGGTTTTACGGGTACAAGTAATTTGTGCTGGATAATCAGCGACGCTAGCGACGATTTGCTGAGTCGCAGTAGCGATACCGCTTAGATGGGTTAAAAAATTCAAAGCGGTGCGCTCTGCTGTCAATAGATGCCGCGCATTACCGCTTACTATCGCTAATACCGTACCCGCTTCTACAGACATACCATCTTGAATTTTGGCTACAAATTCAATCTGCTCATCAATTAGTGCAAAAGCTAATCTTGCCAAATTCATACCGCAAATCACTCCAGCTTGCCGCGCCTTAATCTGTAGCTGTGCTTGCTTATCAGCTGGAATAGTCGCTTGTGAGGTGACATCGCCGCGTCGACCCAAATCCTCTGTTAAGGCAGCATGAACTAAAGGTTTTAGCAGTACTTGATCTAGTGCCGGCTCTAATTGGTTTTTCATCGTAGGGTTGTATCCTATGCTTGATATAAGCTTAAAGTATAGATAATAAAGCCACCTTTCTTTAAACTCAAAATGAGCATAAATATAACGTAAACTAAGATTAGCTGCAAGATATTATTATGATTTGGACTAAACTGACTTATAGAAGGCCATCTATCAACAATCAGGCTACTTACGCTTGGGTAATTTACTGTCCATAAGTAGGCTTTGCAGCTCGATATCGTGACAAAAGCGATAGAGCTTGGCCGGACGACCACGTTGGGCACTGCTACTCTCACCTGTCGGCAGCACTAAATCCTGCGAATCAAGCAACCGGCGAAAATTTTGTTTATGTAAAGCGGTTCCTGATAAAGCCTCAACGCTCTGTTGTAATTCAGACAAGGTAAAGACATCCGGCATCAGACCAAAGATAAGCGGACGATATTCTATCTTGGCGCGCAGTCTTGAGATAGCAGTAGCAATCACGCGGCGATGATCATAATACATAGGCACACCGATCATCTTTGACCAGTTCTCTGGTAATTTACTAGGCTGATAATTAGGAGCTTCTGGTATTAATTCTGCTTCATAGAGCATCTCGTAGCGTAGCAACACGTGCTCTGCCACCCATTCACCATAATGATAAGCGCTATTTGCTAGTTTTTGCTTTGGCTTATCGTCGGTCAACTCCACACCCCAACACAGCTCAATACGCTGGTAACGACGCTGTCTAATGCGCTTATCCTCGGCACTATCAGCCCAAGCGACTAACGCTGGCACGATAAAGCTAGTAATAATCTGCGACACACCTTGCAGATGGTTCTCCCAAGGAAAATAATCATACCAATCGCGCCAAACTGCCTTACTTTGTAGCTCAGTTTGCGTCTCCTGCACTAAGCCCAAATAGCTCACATATACCAAAGCATGGCCATCGACATTGCGCCTATTGGTATCTACAAAGGTATATAGCTGCTCCAAATACCCAAGTGGCTGCTGCGTTTGTTCCTCAACCCATTGGCGCACGCCTGCTTGCAGTGAGCGATGTAGCGGCATCAGCGGCCCATTAGGCAACAGCTTGCCCTGATCAACCGTCAATACTCGCGCCTTATGATCGGTGATAGCAATCAATACTGCCACCACTTCGGTAGTACCACTGCCCTGCTGATGCGCATGTGAATAAGACAAGCTCATATTGGTAATCTTTATCCTTAATCAATGAAAACATATAAAAAGAATGAGCGCTATTGAGAAGGAACTCGAGTCTCAAACAGCAAGCATTATAGCTAGGAATGCTAAGTATAACTTGAATGTTATTTTTTATGCTGTTTTATCCTTGTTATAGCCGGTTAAAGAGGTCGTCGTCATAAATTTAAATAAACTAGGAGAAGCCAATTCTGCTACCAAACCATTAATTAAATAAAAATACTTGTATATATGCTCAAAATGAGCATAATATAAACCAGTGCAAATTTACTATTACTGCTATCCATAACTTTCAATACAGACTTACCTTTCAATAAAGACTACGGCATAAATAAGGCTCAAGCTTATGAAAAACTATCCCTATGACGCTCCTATATTGAGTGCTGACAAACGCAGCGCTATACAAACCGATATTGAATACGCAAAAGCTAAACTGCCTTCTGAGCTACCACGCGCTGAGCGTTTGCAAGTTGAAGCTAGTATCAAGCAGTTATTGACCCAGCATAATGCGGTATTGGTCGCGCATTATTATGTCGATCCCTTTATTCAAGATTTGGCACTGGCCACGGGCGGCTGTGTCGGTGATTCGCTAGAGATGGCGCGTTTCGGTCAAGCGCATAGTGCTCAGACTTTAGTGGTCGCAGGGGTACGCTTTATGGGAGAATCTGCCAAAATACTGAGTATGGAGAAGACAGTACTAATGCCTGAACTAGAAGCGGAATGCTCGCTTGATTTAGGCTGCCCTGTCGATGAGTTCTCAGCCTTTTGTGACGCGCATCCTGAGCGTACGGTGGTGGTCTACGCCAATACGAGTGCGGCAGTAAAAGCGCGCGCGGACTGGGTAGTGACCTCTTCTGTCGGTATCGATATCGTCCGTCATTTGCACCAGCAAGGCGAGAAAATTATTTGGGGGCCTGATCGTCACTTAGGCAACTACATTGCACAGCAAACAGGCGCAGATATGCTGTTATGGCAAGGCTCATGTCTCGTACATAATGAGTTTAAAGCAACTGAGCTGATACAACTCAAGGAAGAATACCCTGAAGCCAAAGTACTAGTACATCCTGAATCGCCAGATAGTGTGGTGGCGCTCGCGGATGTGGTCGGCTCGACCAGTAAACTGTTGCAATCGACTTATGAGATGGACGCCGATACTTTTATCGTGGCGACGGATTTGGGTATCTTGCATGAGATGCAAAAACGCTCGCCCCATAAACGCTTTTTAGCCGCGCCGACTGCTGGCGAAAGTGCTAGCTGTAAGAGTTGCGCTTTTTGCCCTTGGATGGCGATGAATGGCCTATTAGCTATTGAGCAGTGTTTAATTAATATTAGTGACCAAAATAATGGCAATAGTAACGTTGAGGTCACTATGACCGCTGAGCTAGCAGCTGCCGCTAGGAAACCACTGCAACGGATGCTGGACTTTGCCGCTAATAAACAACAACGCGTTGCGGCTAGCGGCGATATCGTTAAAGACCGTCCATTATTTGAAAAAGTAGGAGCCGCCTAATATGAGCGCGATAGCTAATGCCAAGCCGACTGTAGCAGCTAGCAATGATAGTAAAAAAGTCATAACCACTGATGTGTTAATCATAGGCGCAGGCTTAGCAGGGCTTAGCAGCGCATTGTCGCTGCCAAAATCGCTAAACATCACTATCTTAAGTAAAGCAGAGCTGCAAGCTTGCTCTAGTCATTACGCCCAAGGCGGTATCGCTGCAAGCTTAGATAAAAGCGATAGCGTTGCCGATCACGTGGCCGACACCTTAGTCGCGGGCGCTGGACTCTGTGCTTTGGATAACACGACTAGTATCCTAAGTGCTGGTCAGCAAGCGGTGCAGTGGCTATGCGAGCAAGGCGTACCTTTTACCTCTGTGTCTCAAATACTGGCAAGTGCAGAGATAAGCCCTACTACAATAGCGACAAAAACTGTATTAACTACCGCTGACTTGCATTTGACTAAAGAGGGCGGGCATGGCTGTCGGCGCGTGGCTCACGCTGATGATGCTACTGGTCGCCATGTAATGGATGCGCTAATCATCCAAGCACAAAAGGCTAGCAATATTACTATTCTGCCCTTTTGTGAAGCTTTGAGCTTATTAACTTTAGCATCAGAACAAACATCTAAAGACAAGCGCTGCCGAGGCGCGATAGCTTTTGATCATGATAAGCAGCAACTCTTGACTATTCATAGTGCGGCGGTCGTAATGGCAAGCGGCGGTTTAGGGCAATTATTTGCTCGTGCCAGCGCCCCTAATGTCTGCGTCGGTGATGGCTTGATGATGGCTTGGCAAGCTGGTTGCCGTTTAGCTAATTTGGAATTTGTACAATTTCATCCCACAGGTCTTGCTTTGGCTGAATCAAGCTTTTTGATCTCTGAAGCCTTACGCGGTGAAGGTGGACGACTGTATTGTCCATTGTCCGGTAAGCGCTTTATGTTAGAGCTTGATGAGCGAGCAGAATTAGCGCCGCGTGATATTGTCGCTCGCGCTATCGCTGAGCAAATCACCAATAACGGCTTGGGTTATGTGCATTTAGATGTTAGTCACCTGCCAGCCTCATTTTTGCGCGAGCACTTTCCGCAGATTTATCAGACGCTTTTAGCGCTAGGTATAGATATCACAAGTGACCCTATTCCAGTAGCGCCAACCGCCCATTATAGTTGCGGTGGTATCGTCACTTGCGCTCAAGGTTTAAGCGATGTCAGAGGTCTGTATGCAGCTGGTGAAGTGGCCTATACTGGACTGCATGGTGCCAATCGTTTAGCAAGCAATTCGCTATTAGAGTGCATCGTCGTCGGTCGCAATATTGCTAAGCATTTACCGCATTATTTAGTGGATGATAGCTGGCGCGCGCCTACTGTGGCAAACCCTCAAACTATCTGTCTAGCAAAAAACAAAACTTTTAATGTCACTGCTAATAGTGTCACGGCTAATATCACAACTAATGGCACCGTTTACGCTAGCGAGCCTCTTCTAGCGACAACTACTGATTTAAATAATGAGGATATCAACAATAACGATAGCGATGATATTACTTCATCATTAAAGACATTAATGAGTAGCCATCTGGGTATCGTTCGCCATGCTAAGCAGCTCAAGCAAGCGTTAGGGCAAATTGAGCAATGGCAACAAACGATCCAAGCCTTTGAAATATCAGAGACATTAAAAATATTGGAAACGTTGAAAACATTAGAAACACTAAGCCTAGACCACAATGATAATGCACAAAATCAACACGCTGCCGAAACGCTTATAACGGCTCAATCGTTAAAGCTGTTTAAATTACAGCGGCAATTACAACTAGCGACTTTGATTGTGCAATCGGCTCTACAAAGGCATGAAAGCCGCGGTGGGCATTATCGATTGGACTTTCCAAAGTTAACTGACGTGGCTTTAGCTAGCGTTATTGAGCCGCCAAGCGATAATAAGCCAATAGCGGGTGAGAGCAATTATAACCATGAATATCTCCATATCAGAAAATTGACTCAGGCTAGCCATGAGTCTTTACGGACGCTCGCTACTATTTAATAGCTAAATTATCCAGTATAGTAAGTTAACGATACAATAACTTACAGAGTGATTAGCTAATGGCCACTGATACGCTATTCATTATCTTACTTATGCTCACCGTCAGCTTGGTTTGGAGCTTGCTAGCGCTCCCTAAGCTGCGGGCAAAGCTACCTAGCGCTTATCTAACTGCTCGGTCTTGGTGGTGGTTGCTTGCCGCTTTTTGTGGCTGTTATCTGCTTGCTAAGCTGAACGATGGTAGTCGATTTTTTGATATCTCCTACCCTTATCAGTGGTTATTAGCCGCTTTTTTTGTACTGATTGGTTTATGCGGTAGCTATGAGATCAGTCGCTTATGGCGCTCTGAGACCAAAGCTCTGCTAATTAGTAAGCTACAAGCCCGTGGTCTACAAGCTAATGCTTTGGCCTTACCCGTCTCACAAAATAAAATACTAAAACAACACTCAAGCTCTTCTTTTGCTAATAGCCACCTCTCTACTGAGAACTCTACCAATGCAAATATCCAACCTTATATTTATCTAAACTTGCTAGATGGACTGTTTAGCGGCGCGTTTATTTTGCTCATTATCAGCTTAGTGTTTTTGCAGCAGCTGACTTGGCATCGTGAGCAATACGGAGTGTTATTATTCGTGTTGTTCGCTAGCCTGCTCAGTGATATTGCTCAATATTTATGCAATAAGCTTTTTAAAGGCACGCTCTTTAACCGTGGTCTTGCAGCCAAAATCAGCCCTAATAAAAGTATGGAAGGGGCGCTCTTAGGTAGCTTATTTGCCGCTTTGTTAGCGACATTACTAGGACTTTGGCTGACGCCGTTTAGCGAGTGGATCTGTTTTATTAGCGCTTATACTCTAGCGATCAGCGCTATCGCAGGAGACTTATTACAGTCAGCTTTTAAACGTCAACACGGTGTCAAAGATACTAGCAACATGCTAGCAGAGCATAGCGGCATCCTCGATAAAACAGATAGCTTACTGATTGGCGTGCCATTATTTACGCTAGTTTACTGGCTTTTAGGCTAATAGTTAAAACTAGCATACGAGCCAATAGTGGCTATTTTATCAAACTTGATATAGCAATTTTATCCGCTAAATTCAGCCTTCAATATGATACAATCGCTGGCTTGTAAAAATGTTGTGAATGTTCCATTTGCCCCGCTATGTCGAGCCTGCCCTATGCAAAGTCTAGTTACCCTAGTTTTGGTATTAATGCCGATGTTCATTGGCTTTGCCATTCCCTCTAATCGCAGAATGACTATCCTGGCTGATAAAGGCCTGTCTTATCTGGTGTTCATTATCTTGACCTTGATTGGTATTGAGCTATCACAAGTGGAAGGCTTAGGAAGTCAGTTGGGCGAGATTGCATTATATGTTACCGCTTTAGCGATATTGACTATTGGTACAGGGCTGTTTGGACTGATGATATTTGATCGGCTAAAACCTTGGCAAGCCAAAAAACCCGTGGCCAAATCCAAGGAGCATCGCGTTAGTATCAGAGGCAGTATAGCGCAGGTGTTTTGCGTGGTTATCGGTATGGTGATTGGTTATTTGTTACCGATGGACTATTTACCACCAGAGAACACCATGACTATCTTGCTGATGATCTTAATTCTATTAGTGGGTATTGGACTTAAAGGCTCAGGCATTACGCTTAAAGAAGTGCTGCTTAATAAGCGCGGCGTGGAGATGAGCGTTATTTTTACCTTTGCCGTCTTAATAGGCGGGCTGATCTTTGCCATGCTATTTAGTGAAGTATCATGGACCAAAGGCTTAGCACTGGCGTCGGGCTTTGGTTGGTATTCGCTCTCTGCTATCGTGATGACGGACGCTTATGGGGCGATTTGGGGCAGTGTCGCGCTGTTTAATGATTTAATCCGCGAGTTTTTTGCGTTGATATTTATACCGGTGTTTATGCGTAAATATCCGTCAGCAGCGGTTGGTCTTGGCGGTGCTACGAGTCTTGATTTTACCTTGCCAATCATTCAGCAATCGGGCGGACTCAAGGTTGTACCATTAGCGATCAGCTTTGGCTTTATTATTAATATTGTCTCGCCGGTGTTGATGGTTTTATTTTCTTCTTTGGGGTAGTTAAACTTGATCAACAGAACTAAACCCTTTTAAAACTTGCAACATTAAAACTCAATACATACCTTTGACCCTGAATACTGTCTATAGTCGTTAATAACTTCTTCAGTAGGCTCAGTAACCATAGTATAGACACGGCGATTCATATGCCTACCCTCTGCCGTATCATTGGGCGCAATCTGAATCTCGGTGCCACAGTCATACGTCATAATGCGTTTAGCGGCAATTTTATGTTTCATGGTTAAGTAGTTCTTGATAATCAGCGCTCTGTTTTTTGCCAACGTATTTGCTTGAGTGATTGAACTATCATTATCTATTTCGCTTTCAGAGATATTCCCTTCGATGCGCATAGTGGCTGTCTTATGCTTATTCATTCTCTCGGCTATAATATCCAGTTCAGCCTGATATCTTGGCAATAGCTCACTACTCCCTTCGGTAAAAAAGGCTCGATATTCAATCTTTAAACGTCTATCAGGCCCAGTCGTTATATGACAGCCCCTTTCGTCTACTACCTCATTCTGCTGCGTATTAGGGCACCTGTCTAAGTCATCAGGTACGCCGTCACCATCACTGTCTATGCTAACGGTAAGCGTTGGCATCGTTCTAATGTCTTCATACTGAGGTATAGTTTTTGACGGCGCAATTTCGGTAGTTTGGCAGCCAGCTAAACCTATAGAAACTGCTAGTAGCAAATTAATAGTGCGACTTTCAATTATCATTACTCCTCCTCCTTAATATAATAAGCATCAATTTTTGATCAAAATAACGCTAAAAGCTATAACCAATAATAGCTTTATTTAAAATTCAACGCAGGTTTTTGGAATTGAGTCATCTGGGTGTGGGTAGTTGCTTTCTGCTTCAGGTTCAGTTAATACCCCATAAACTCGACGGTTTAGAAATACGTCCTCGCTATCAGAAGGTGCGATAGGTGCTCTAGCATCACAACTTGAGGTAATGAAACGCTTAGCATCGATACTGTGTTTTGATAAAAGATAACTTTTGACCATTAACGCTCTATTTTTAGCTAAGGAGTTTAGCCCTTTAATCATTTCATCTTCTGAAGTACTACCTTCAATTCTAAAAGTAGATTTATCGTATTCATTCATCTTGGCTGCTACTTTATCCAGCTCCATTTGATACTTAGCTACTAGCTCACTACTGCCTTTTGCAAAAAAGGCTCGATATTCCATTTTTAGACCTGTTCCAATAGGCGCAAAGGGACAGCCTCTTTCATCCACTACCATGTTTTCAGGCGTAGCTGGGCACATGTCTTCGTAGTCAAAAATACCATCACCATCGCTATCTAAATCAGGAATATCTGCTTTTATCTTGCTGATATTTTCATCTTGAGATATATTTTTAGAAGGCACAATGGTATTGGTTTGACAGGCTGATAGTAATAAAGTGCTAACCAAAATTAAAAGCGTATTTCTTAATTGAAATTTCATAAATATAACCGTGTAAAAAACACTATAATATACTTTTACTATTTGTTAAATTTTATGTTAATGTAAATTCCAATATGACCGTCACCTCTGCTTTTGCAAGTGGCGGTTCTTTGGTACTATTGAAACTCCAAGTTCATCAATGAATTAACTGTTCCATAGACTCTTAGTAACTCTGCCTGTCTGTATATAAATGCCAACTTGATCTATAAATGACTCAAAATCTTTATTCTCTTCAGTAATACGATTAACAGACAACCAATCTATGTTGTTACGCTCTCTTGACGGTATTAATATTTGGCTATCAAAAAGTGATTGAGTATTTAGTATTAATACGCCTACTCCGTGTAAGCCTGCAAGCATTTGTAACTCACTTTCAACTGCTGAATCTAATCCTGTTGCGACTAAATAAGCATAGTTGGCCCAACTAGAGTTTGAAACCGCTTGAAAAAAACTTTTGCGAACATTCCCTTTATTTAAATCTTTTTTTACTTCAAACGACCAAAGTCGCACAAAAGCATCATTACTGTTGCGTACACAATCTCTCACCACGCTAGACCAGTTTTTATCTAATGTTTCTAAAGCGACAATGTCAGGATGCAACCAATGGTTTCCGCCTGAGCCTTGTGAGTTTCTTGATTTCCGCTCATCAATTCGCTTACAGAAAAGTCCCATATCTTCTGCCAAAAATTTGATGAGTAAGGGGTAGAGCTCATGTTCACTTAGGATAGGAACGTCTGAACTGCTTCTAGTAATATTGGCTAAAAATTGAATGCTTGGCGCTTCACTAGTAATTGACTCATCTGACCAATAGTATAATCTGGGTCTTGGTTTATCCTGCGTCATTACATTTTTACATTGTTTCTTTGCAGCTTGAGTCCGCGCTCCACCAATCTCAGCAGCTAATTGAGTTATTAAATCACTATGACTTCTATAACGAGGATTTTTCTGTTTTTCTTTAATCTCGTTTGGATAACGCTCGATAAATAACTCTGCCATCTCTCGGGCAGTGAAAGTGCGCTCAGGATTATCTCTAAGCGTTTCAATAATCATTTGTACTCTAGTTGTCATATCATCTCAATTCTAAAACTTGCTGACAGTGTTATTACTGATTTGCTTGGCTAATAACAAAACCTCAAACCCCACTCGCCTGCTTCGCAAACAAGCGCATAAGCGGCTTAATCTTACCGACCCGGTACATGCCTTCGCTACGAATTTGCTGTATAGGACGAGTTTGCGCCAGCTCCCCTGCAAACAGCCAGTTGAGCAGCGAAAAGCTATGCATCATGATGCTATTATGTGGACGGCGCAAGCGCTCATAGGTGCGTAGGGTCTGCTGACTACCCCAGAGTTTATTGCCACTGCGCGTATAGTCGTGCTCTAGTTGCTCAAATAGCGCTTGTACATCGAGCATACCTAGGTTTAGCCCTTGTCCGGCTAATGGATGGACGCCGTGCGCCGCGTCACCTATTAATACTAAGTTATCACTAACATAGCTTTTGGCTTGCTGCGCTGCTAATGGGAAGCTGGCGATTGATTCGATCTTTTGGATAGCGCCAAGCTCATAGTTACTAGCGGCAGCGAGTTTATCCGCGATAACGCGCGGCTCTTCTTCTAGCAAAGCTAGCGCTTGATTACGTGGCAGCGTCCAAACCACCGATTGCCAGTGTTGCGGCTTAGCTTTATCACTATCGGTAATATCAGCGAGTGGCAATAATGCCAATGTACCCGTCGGCAGCATCGCTTGACGCGCAGTGGCATTGTGCGGTTTGTCGGTTTGAATAGCGCAGCAAATCGCCGTTTGCTTATAGTCTAAGGTGTCAAGCTCAATAGCGGCTTGTTTGCGTACAAAAGAGCCGCGACCATCAGCACCAATTAATAAATTAGCAATAATGCTCTTACCATTTTCTAAACTGACTTGATAACCTTTATGCGCACCTAACCAGTCCATAGCAACTACTTTTTGGCCTTTAATAACGGTAAGATAGTCGCTGACATCGGTATCGTTTAAGCGCTGCCAGAGGGCGTGTTCAATGACTAATGGCTCAACCATACTGCCAAGCATTGGTGCTGTATTACTGTTTTGCTCATCTTCACTAATGCTATCAGTATCACCAAATAGTAATTCGCCTAAGCCGTTGAGCTGCCAAACCTGCATTTGAGTATAGTCAGCTTTGCGGCCGCTAGCTTGAATGTTTTGCCAAGCGCCAACCGCTTTTAGCAGATTAATACTAGCGAGGCTAAGCGCATAAACGCGTGCATCACGTTGATGCAATAACTGTTGCCAACTCTCTTTATCACGCTCAGGAGTAGCGTCTACTAACGTCACAGGGCGTTTGGCTTGGGCTAGCTTTAGCGCTAAGGTTGCGCCAACGATACCGCCACCGATAATTAAGCTATGGTTGTTTTTCATATTTTTTCCAAATTAAATAGCTATAGATAATGAGCACAAAGACCAATTAAGACTTGAGCCCCATCGCATAAGTAGCCACTAACGGCTTGATATTAGGCAGCTTATCAAAAGCAACTAAGGCCACATTACGCGCCAGCTTGACGGCTGGATTGGCATGAGTAAAGCCATGTACCACCGCATCGCAAAATAAAATCACTCGTTTTTGATCGGTTTTTCGCGATTTCTCATAGCTTTTTAGCATAGTAGTATCGCCGATATCTGCGCCTTTTTTGAGTTGTTCGCTCATCATTTGCGCCAAGACGTGCGCGTCACGCATACACAGATTAAAGCCTTGACCGGCTACCGGATGCAAAGTATGCGCCGCATTACCCATGATGACGCAGCGGCCATCAACTTGCTTGTCAGCGAGCACACGCATCAAGGGATAAGCGCCGCGACGCCCCGTAACGATAAACTTGCCTGCGCGCTCGCCAAAAGCTTGTTGTAGCGTCGCCAAGAAATGCGCGTCATCCTGCAGATATTGCTGCTCCTCACCTTTAGGACAAACCCAAACCACCGAACGTCGAAAGCCCTGTTGATAGTCATTATTACCATCACCCTCTGGATCAGTGAGTGGCAAGACCGCCAATGGTCCTGCTGGGCTAAAGCGCTCAATGGCGATATGCTCATGAGCCTTATCGGTATGTACCACGCCTACGATAGCCGTTTGCTTATAGTCATAATCACTAGTGCTAATCCCTAAAAGCTGGCGCACTGTCGAGTCGCGACCATCACAGGCTACTAACACGCTACCTTGCAGCTGCTGCTCGCCTTCACTACTGCCATAATAGTTAAAAGTGACGCTAACGCTATCGGCGTACTGCTTGACCTCAGTAACATCGGCATTGTCAATCAAGGTAATCAGCGGCTCATTTTGTGCGGCTAATAGTAATTTGCGGCCAAGCCAAGCATTTTCCATCACTTGTCCAAAGGATTCGACTTTTTCCTCTTCCCTTTTGAGCTGGGCGCGGCCAAAGCTGCCTTGTTCGCTAATCTGTACCGCGTCAATTCGGCAAGCGTGGCTTTGTAGCTCTGACCACAGCCCTATCTCTTGATAAATCTGCACCGTACGACGTGACAAGGCAGTATTGCGGCTGTCTAAATAATGACTACGCTGCTTATCATCCTCAGGACCCATCTCAGGATAGCTGTTTTTTTCGAGCAAAGTGCTGGCAATACCGCGATGGGCGAGCAATAAAGCAAAAGATAAGCCGACATGACCGCCACCAGCGATAAGCACTTGCTGATCAGTAGCAGCATTAGAATGACGGTCTTTATTAGCCTTATGCTCAGACTTAGGGATATTATTTTGGATGGGCGAAGTATCAAACTCAGAACTTGGCATTACTACTCCTCGTATTTGCTATAAAAAATTAGCAAGATTTATCGTTGTTTTTATCTAGTGGCTAAAACTAAAAATGCGAGCTAAAGAATACGGATTAAAACTATTGGCTAAAACCACCGGCTAAAATAAGTTATTGGTTAGATTTTAAAGCATCTGCTTTAGTCAGTTATATAAGCTATAGGTTACCACAAATCATTGTCAACTCTGTGGGCTTAAAGCTAATTATCGAGACTCCTCGTTGCGATAATCAGCCAGTACTAAATTGAGTAAAATAAAGCCTCTATAGTTAAATAAAAGCTATCCTATTAATAAAATAAGCCGTTGCAATCGACATACAAAACAGTAGCGCCAAGCCACTTCTAAGGCTTGAATTTAAATAATTATCAACCATAATAAAGAAAGTCTCATTGCTTATTAAGCTACTTATTAAGTCATTTATTATGCCTAAGTCATAGGCATTTATTACAAGGATAATCGCTTGACTCAATCCATTAGCCGTAATATAACATTTGAATTTTTGACCCAAGCCCAGCTAAAAACGGTATTGGGTGAATACAATAAACATATCAAATACATTCAAGAGCGTCTTGATATCAAGATCAGTCAGCGCAAAACAGATTTTTGTTTAAGTGGTGATATCACTGGTGTTGAGCGCGGCGAGCGTATCATCTATAAGCTAGTCGATGAGGCGCAAAATTCAAAAGACATCACTGCCGAAGAGCTGCATCTCATTATTCAATCGAGCATTTCTCGTGACGAAGATATGAGAGATGATGCCGAAGTAAAGAGCGAGAGCGATGACGATTTTGACGCTGCTGATGAGTTTACACCTATCAGCTTACGTACTCGTAAAGGCAAAATCATCCCACGCGGTGGCAATCAGCAGCGCTATGTCAAAAACGTGCTCAGCTCCGATGTGTCGTTCGGTATTGGCCCTGCCGGTACTGGTAAGACTTACTTGGCAGTAGCGTGCGCGGTCGATATGATCGAGCGCAATGAGATTGAGCGTATCTTGCTGGTGCGTCCGGCGGTCGAGGCGGGTGAGAAGTTAGGCTTCTTACCGGGCGACTTGACGCAAAAAATTGATCCTTACTTGCGTCCTTTGTATGACGCGCTGTATGAGATGCTAGGCTTTGAGAAAGTGGGCAAAATGATTGAACGTCAAATCATTGAAGTGGCGCCGCTAGCTTATATGCGCGGTCGTACTTTGAATAACTCTTTTGTGATTTTGGATGAAGCGCAAAACACCACACCTGAGCAGATGAAGATGTTTTTGACTCGTTTAGGCTTTGGCTCACGCGCGGTTATCACTGGCGACATTACTCAGGTCGATTTGCCACGTGGCGCTAAATCCGGATTGACGCAGGCATTACAGATTTTGAGCGGTATTGAAGAGATTCATATCACTAAGTTTGATTCAAAAGATGTGGTTCGTCATCAGCTAGTACAAAAAATCGTCGAAGCTTATGATGACTATGATGATGAGCAATTAATCATTGAAGAAAAGCGCAAACAAGAGCGCCTAGCGGAACAACATCGCCGCGCCGCAATGGCCGATGCCGCGGCTAAGCTGTGATATTTGGCGCAATTACTTAATAAACTTATGAATAAAAACCGGACTCTACGTTCGGTTTTTTTATACTTTAACCATTATCTTCACGCTAATGATTATTAATAGCAACGTCACTACTGCGTTAGAAAGCTAATAAAAGAATCTGTAGTAAAATAAAGGCTTATAAATAACGATAATCAAGACTTACAAAGGAGCATAATAGTATGCCAAATGATGAGCAGATAAACGCTAATTTAGCGGCACTAGATATCAGCGCTATAGAGAGTATAACGGATGAATTAGTGGCAGAGCTGTATAGCGAAGAGCGGTTATTACCCGTGGTAACCGCGACATTGAGTTATATCGATGAGCACCTCAGTAAGGGCTTAAGCCTGCCTTACTTTGCAGATATTGATGCAGAGTTATGGCGAAGTAAAGTCAAAGCTTTAGATATTTATATTACCGATATTACAGAGGGAAAAGCGCTAAATCTGGAGGCGCGTGGCAAAGATTATGCTACCAATATTCTCTCTTATCCTAGTGAGATGCCAGTCAGCGTTATTGAGCTGATGCCAACCCTACCACTAGGCGAGCTGATTATCTGTCATGAAGTGCTTGGGCGTGAAGCAAGCGAGCAAGATAAAAGCCTAACGCAGCACATTAGCCATTTGATCGTCCATGGCGTACTGCATCTGCTAGGCTTTGATCATGAAATTGGTCAAGCGGAGCAAGAAGAGATGGAAGCGTTGGAGATTACTATTTTAGCTCGTTTAGATCTTCCCAATCCTTATATTTAGACAGTCAAAAATCAGTTTTTATGACTTTTTGTCCATGGGCAGCTTTTGTGATTGGTCCATGGTATTGATCATCTGATCCAAACCTTTGATGTGCACACTACGCTGCGGAAACGGAATATCTATTTTTTCATTATCAAACACTTCTTTGAACTGCTCAAGTAGATCGCACTGCATCGACCACCAATCCGCGTTAGTCGTCCAAACGTTAAGAGTTAGATCGACTGCATTATCGCCCAAATTAGTCACTCTGACGATAGGCTCAGGATCATTAAAAGACATCGGATTTTCTTTGGCTAATTTTAATATCAGCGCTTTGGCAGTTTTTAGATTGGCATCGTAGCCGACTCCAATAGTGATATCGACACGGCGATTAGGTAGCGCAGTATAATTGATCACCGCTGAGGTGGTAATATCGCTATTGGGAATAATAACATCGTGATTATTGATGGTAGTGAGATGGGTATTAACTAAGGTAATCTCAGCCACCGTGCCAGTATAGCTGCTAATTTGTACATAATCGCCTTTTATAAAAGGGCGAAAAGTCACAATCATAATGCCAGCGGCAAAGTTTGACAGCTGATCCTTGAGTGATAGGCCAATAGCGACCGCCGCGCCGCCTAATATCGCTACCACTGAGGTGGTGTGAACGCCGACCTGATTTAGGGCGGCTAACACCACGACCACTAACAAAATACCGTATAATAAACGACTCAAAAAGTTTGCTGCAGTCGTCTCTAGATGGCTACGAATCATCAGACGATTAGCAAAAGTCACTAGTTTTTTGGCCAGCCAGCGCCCTGCCCAAAATATCAATAGCGCAAGGCCGATTTTTATTGCTATAGTTATAGCGCTTTGGGTTAATGCGGCGGCATCAAGGGTAAAACCTAAAAATTCCATAAAGGCTCTTTATTGTATAGCTAAGTTTATTAAAAGGCGCCGTAAAACCACGTCACTTCTAGGGCGTGGATATCAGGCGTCAGCTAGTGTCGCTCATCCTCAAAACAGCCTTGTCAACCAAACTCATTGAGCTCATAATTACCTAATGAAAACGCTCAAACTACGCATCAAAGACAAGCACACTAATCAGCTAAATATTTTAGCAGGCTCGGTTAACTTTATCTGGAATTACGTCAATGAGCTAAGTTTCAAGCACCTTCAACGTACCGGCAAATTCTTTTCAGCCTACGACCTAGCCAATTATACCAAAGGCGCAGGTGAATATCTAAACTTGCATAGCCAAACCTTGCAAGCGGTGGCGGAAACCCATGCCAAATCTCGTAAGCAGTTTAAAAAAGCCAAACTTAACTGGCGCACAAACAACCCTAAAGCCAAACGCAGAAACTTAGGCTGGATACCGTTTAAGAATAGCGCCATTAAACATTTAGCAACCCGACAGACTGGTAAAAAGAGCTTAAAGTCCACCATTCAGCTCAGCCTTGCCAAAGGCCAGAAACTCACCATAGACCTATGGGACAGCTACAACCTTGGCCTCTACATCATTAATACCTGTGAGCTGGTGCAAGATGCTCGTGGTTTTTGGTATGCCTGTATCACCGTTAAAGGATTTCCAAAAACTAAATGTGGTCATAGTAAAGTCGGTATTGATCTAGGCTGTAAAGAATCAGCAACAACAAGTCAAGGCGACAAACTAGCCATCAAGCAAACTCAAAAATGGGCAGCCAAGCTAACTGTTGCCCAGCGTGCTAACAATAAAAAGCGGGTTCGCGCTATTCACGCCAAGATCAAAAATACCCGCCAAGACATCATTCATAAATTCACTAATAAACTTATCAAAGCTAATAACTTGATTGTTGTTGGTAAGATAAAATCACAATCATTCACTTCAAGCAAACTTGCCAAGTCCGTCTATGACGCGGGTTGGTTTGAGATTAAGCGGCAACTGGATTACAAATGCGCGAACGCAGGTTGCCACTATATAGAAGTGAGTGAAGCTTACACCACCCAAACTTGTTCGTGTTGCGGCTCACGCCACAACAGTCCGAAAGGTAGAAAAGATCTTGGAATCAGAGAATGGCTTTGTGAGTGCGGTGTCACTCATAACCGTGATGTTAATGCGGCAAAGAATATTCTTGCGCTCGGGCTTGAGCGTCTAGCTGTAGGAATCCCCTCAGTTTAGGGAGAGGAGGAAGTCAAAAATGAGTTTGGTTATTTATATATCAGAACACTAATTAATAAGTAATGGCTATTTTATCACTATAACGATAGGTGCGAATCAGGCGTAGCTCAACGATATCTTGCATATCTTTAGTAAATCTACCAAATGGTGCAGCTTGCCTTACCGACTGCTTCGCTGCTTCATCCAAAATGTTGGAGTTGGAGCTCTCAAGCAGACGGATAGCTTTGATAGTGCCATCATTACTGATAATGACCATCAATCGCACTTCGCCCGTGATACCTTGCGCTCGTGCTTGCGGCGGATAATGCAGGTTGCCTACCCGCTCTACGTGCTCGCGAAAGGTTTCGATATAATCGGCAGCAGCGCCGCGAGTGGTTGAGTTACTATCGAGGGTGACGACCTTTGACTTAGTAGCATACACTTGCTGACGCTGTGATAACTGCGCCTCCAAAGTCGCAATCTGCTTACGCAAGCGCTCTTCTTGTAGGATGCTATCGTCTTTTGCTTGCTGACTATCATTGTCTGAGTCATCACTCGCTTGCCGCCAGCTCAAGGTCGTGCGCAAATAGCTCTCTTGATACTGTTGTTGGCGCACTTGCCGCTGCAAATTAATCACATCTTGCGTCTCACTGATCTGTTCGGCTGATAGTGGACTGGTTTGCGCGCTTTCTTGGCGGATTTGCTCCTCAATACTACCGCCGCCCACTTGTGAGGCATTAGCAATGTAATAAGCATCCTCATTAGGCTGCATATTATCAGTCAGCGCTTTGGCAACGTCCTGCATCATAGTAGCTGGATTGCTGCCTATAGAAAAACTAATACCAAAGATAACTAACACATGCAGCCCTACTGCGACCACAATCGCTACTGGCATGCTAAAGCTGCGCTTAGGCGCCTGACTGGAGAAATGATAGCTTTGTGAGTCTTTGATATGCGCCACAATAAATCTCAGCTTAACCGAACTATCTGACAGATGATAAGTTGGCTATGATAACACGAGCCTTAATTGAATGGTTATCCTAGTGAGTAGATGATAACTACTAAAATGGTAGCGTTTTAAAACGCTAGTTTAGGTTATTTGCTACAATCAACGAACAGCCATTTTTTGGGCTCCTATTTTGCTATATACTGTTTTTTAGCTATTTATTGACTATTTGGTGCGGTATTAGTCTCACTAGCTTAAACCTCTCTTGAGACTTTATGTTTTATAACTTAGCCTACAATAATAAACAATAAGGATAATAAGCTTGACTGATTCTAAAAACTTTGATGATTTTTATGATTTTGCCGATGCTATTGCTAGCCGCTTTAACGACTCTTTTAACGAAGGTTGGGATAGCCTGACGGTTGCTATAAAAAATTTATATAGCAAAACCACGGACAAATTAGATGATGAAATCCCACTGCCAGTAGCGCAAAAATACGTCAATGACGCGCTACAAAAGTTTGTCACTGATAATGTAAAAGCGATCTTAGAGCTGCGCGTGGAGCTACATGATAAATGGTTTCGCTTATATTGCACGGTCAATGTCGCTGGCATCTATGCGGAGGTGGCGAGTAATTTTAGTCTCGTCCATGTACAGCTTGATCGTAATGTACAGCGTTTTGTCTTTGGGCAGCAGACTTATACGGATGTGTTAAACTTTCGCTGTGAATCTTTTATCAAGCGTCAAGGCATCAAGTTATTTATCTGGTTTTATCACAGTATTCTCAAAAAAGACCCTTTAGGTTTTATCCTCACTTATATCAATATTGCTCGCGCTAAAGACGAGATTATTTATTTAGATATCCATCGCTGGCTTAAAAATAATAAAAAAATCATGGGTGCTTTGCATAAGGTGCAAGTCAACTATGGTGAAGTGGAAGAAGAGCAATTAGTGCTAAAGACGCAAGTTAATTATCGCGACCTGTTAGGCAGCGCAGGCGATGATATTATCAGCGAAAAAGATCGAGTAGATGACGAGCCTGAGCTGATGAAAGGGCCTATCCATCCGATAGAGGACGCTACTGAGCCTGCGCAAGAAAGTTAAAGCGAGCCTGTATTATCAAGACGCGCATTAGCGCTAATGAGTCTCAGCATTACCATAAAAAGCCACCTTCTGTTTTGGCAGAGTGTGGCTTTTTTATGAAGTTAACTTTTGATCAAAGATACATTTACCAGTAGTTCTCGACCGCTATATTACCCTCACCGCGGCGATTCATTACCATACCCATAGATTTGAGGGTTTCTTTAGTATCCTCAACCATCTCAGGGTTACCGCATAGCATAACGTGCGCGCTATCGATATCCAAAGCAATACCCGCCTGCTGTTGTAGTTTACCATTTAATAATAACTGCGGTAGACGCTCGCTCAACGCCCCTTCGATCTTTTCACGAGTGACAATCGGCACAAATATCAGCTTAGCAGGGTTATCGACCAGCGTACCAAAATCCTCTTGCAAGCGCTCAATAGTCTCAATATAAGCCAGCTCATCTTTACTACGGGCGCTATAGGCTAAGACGATATGTTCATAGTCCTCCCAAGTCTGCAAGTCTTGTAGCATGGACAAAAATGGCGCAAGCCCTGTCCCCGTAGCCAGCAGCCATAAGTCTTTGGGTAGCGGTTTTTGGTAGCGCGCTAATGTCAAAAAGCCAAACGGCATAGTGTTGAGTAGTAGCTCATCACCGACTTGCAAATGCTGCAATTGCGAGGTAAAAGCGCCATCCTCGATGACAATTGAGAAAAACTCTAATACTTCATCAAAAGGCGATGAGACGATAGAATAAGCGCGGAAGATATCCTCATCAAGCGCTTTGTCAGCTACTTCAGCTGGCTTATTTTGATAGTACTTTAGCTTACTAGGATTGACGCCCAAACGCACAAACTGCCCAGCGGTAAATTTAAAACTCTCAGGACGAGTCACCGTAAAGCTAAAGAGATTAGGTGTCCAAGTGGTCTTACTTAAAACCGTTACCCTTTGAATATTATCACTCATAATAAAATATCACTTATCGTTATGGATGGATGCTGTCATCGATTTATAGTTATTGGTTTCTCAAACGTTATTATTTTTATAAATAGCTATCTGCTTAAGTAGTTAAAACAGTAGTTACGAAAGCAGTTAAAAAAGCTTTGGTCACTGCTATAGATTATGGCGCTCGATGGTATATTCAAGCTTGGCACTTTTATCTTATAGTTTTAGCTTTTATATTTTAGCAATCATAAAAAAGGCTAGCCTGCGCTAACCTTTATTTTAATCAAACTGTCTAACTACACTCTACCAAATACGAGCTAGGGCTGCCCATTCAATCATATTGTTAGGAAGTACGCCAAAGCCAACGATCAACACAGTGACCGCAATGACCATGATACCGCCCATACGTACACCCCAATGCCCTGCTACGTCAAACTCAATAAACGCTTTTGGTCGTTTGAATAAGGTGAGCATCACGCGCAAGTAATAGAATAGACCTATGGCACTACCTAAGATAATCATCGCTGCTAAGAACCACTGCGCACCTTGTACTGCCGCTAAAATCGCAAATAGCTTGGTAATAAAGCCTGCGGTCAATGGGATACCAGCTAGTGACAGCATCATGATAGTCATTACCGCGGTCAATACTGGACGACGCCAGAACAGACCTTGATAATGGATAAGCTCGTCTGCCTCACCCGATAAGCGATAAGGGCTAGACATCAAGGTAACTACCCCAAAGGCACCGATAGAAGTAAAGGCATACACTGCCATATACATGCTAGAGACGCTATCGGCGGCGGCGCCAATACTAACGATAACGATCAATACATAACCCATGTGCGCGATGGAGGAATAACCCAATAAGCGCTTAAGATTAGTCTGTCGAATAGCTAGCATATTACCTATTAGGATCGATAAAGTTGCCATTACCATCAGTAGTAACTGTACCGATGGCAACGCTAATAGTGCAGTATCTAGCAAAAAGCGTACCGCTAAAGCCATCATCGCAACTTTTGAGACTGAGGCCAAATAAGTAGCAATAGGCGCTGGTGCTCCTTCATAAACATCAGGCGTCCACATATGAAAGGGCGCTGCCGATAGTTTAAAAGCGATACCAAACATCATCAAAGCTGCCCCTAAGATCAGCAGCGGCGAATAATAAGAGGTAGCAAGCATGATGCTGATTTGCTTAAAGCCAAGCGCTCCTACTTGCGCGTAGACAAAAGCCATCCCCATCAATAAAGTCGCTGAAGCGGTCGCTGAGAGTACCAAGTACTTTAGACCAGATTCCAGTGATTTGTTGCGCGAGAAGGTATAAGCGAGCAGCCCATATAAAGGCACTGACAACAGCTCTAAGCTGACAAAAAAGGAGGCCATATGCTGAGCACAGACCATCAGCAGCGCCCCTACCGTAGAGATTAGGATGAGCAGATACAGCTCTTCTTTATGATCATTTAGCTTGGCAAGATAAGCATACGCTAAGGTACAGCAGGCCAAGGCACAGATAAAGATCACTACCATATTAAACTGGGCAAAATTATCAATGACAAACAGCTGCTCCGCTAAAGGCAACAGAGAGCCTGAGCTTACTACTCCCGTCATTTGGCCAAGCAAAGTAAAGAGGCCAAGGTTTAACCCAATCACCGTGATAGTGCCAGTAATAAAATGCGAGCGCTTCATAGTAATAGCAATCATCGCCAAAATAACGGTAATCACTACTATAATAATCGGCGCATAAGGCATCAGCCCCATCAAATCATTCATCGTAATATCAGTCATGACTTAACGTGCCTCCATTGCATCAAGCAGATCTGATGCGTCTACTTGAGTGACTTCGCTATAAATATAGGCGTTATTGATCCACTGCATCGCCTGACTTGAGGTATCCAGTATTGGCTGTGGATACAGTCCAAGCCATACTAGACCTGCCGCTAAAGTCAGCAGTAAGGTAATCTCGCGCTTGCCTAAGTCCTTTAATGGACGCTCTGGCAAACCATGGTACTTGGTATGCTCTAACGCCACGTCTTTGGTGTTATTAGCGCCAAACAAAGTACGATAAACCAGCAGTAATGAGTACAGACCTGCCAACACTAAGCTAAAGGTCGCTAGTACCACAAACACTGGATACTGAGCAAAGGTGCCAAACAAAATCATAAATTCGCCAATGAAGTTACCGGTGCCTGGAATACCCAGTAAAGCGGCACAGAAGAACATCAGCATTGGCGCATAATAGCGGAACTGACCCCACATACCGCCCATCAAAGTGATATCGCGGGTATGCAGACGCTCGTAGAGCTGACCGGCCATAATAAACAGCGCCGCTGAGCTTAAGCCATGCGCAAGCATTTGTACCATCAAGCCTTGCAAGCTGAGTAAAGTACCGGCATAGATAGCTAAGACGATAAAGCCCATGTGCGAGATACTAGTATAAGCCAGCAAACGCTTCATGTCGGTTTGCATAAAGGCCAGCCATGCACCGTAAAAAATACCGATAGTACCCAAAGTCATAGCGATAGGCGCAAAGTCTTGCGACGCTGCCGGAAATAATGGCAATACAAAGCGTATCAGACCGTAAGCCGCAGTTTTAATCAATACCCCTGCCAAATCGACTGAACCCGCCGTTGGTGCTTGCGCATGCGCGTCCGGTAACCAGCCATGGAAAGGCAGAATCGGTAGCTTGACCGCAAAGCCAATAAAGAAGCACAGCATAATCGGATATTCCCAACCACCTAAGGAAGTACCGAGTAAATCGTTATAATTGAAACTCACCACGCCCGTTTGCGCGCGGTTGAAGATGACTAGTAATAACACCCCAATCAGCATAATAAGCCCTGAGGCTTGAGTATAAATAAAGAACTTGGTCGCCGCGTATTCTTTAGTCTTGCCGCCAACCACATCATGACCCCAAATAGCGATCAAGAAATAGATAGGAACTAGCATCATCTCCCAAAAGAAAAAGAATAAGAATAAATCAATGGCTAAGAATACACCGATAACGCCGCCCAAGCTCCAAAGCAAGTTTAGGTGAAAAAATCCCACTCGGCGCTGAATCTCATTCCATGAACAAGCGACCGCTGCCACACCCAAAAACCCAGTCAAAGCCACCATCAATAGCGACATACCATCCATCGCTAAATGAAAGCTAATACCCATAGCCGGTATCCAAGGCACACTAAACTCAGCCACCCAAGGCACTGCTGACTGCGGCGCGATGACTTGTTTGCTCATACCGCCAAAATCACCGTAATGCCATAGTACTAAAGACAAAACGAAAGTCAGTATCATGCCGATCAAAGCAATCCAGCGCGGCAAGCGCTTATTAAAGCGCTCAACCAACCAGCATAGCAATCCCGCAATAAACGGAATAGCGATCAATGCCGGTAGCATCCACGTTTGTTGTAACTCTATCATCTTACACCACCGTCATCATTACCAGCACCAGCAATACCGCTACGCCCAAGCCAAAGCTTGCCGCATAGCCACGAAGGGAACCTGTCTGCGCCCGAGAGAATACCTTATTACCAAATGAGGCTAGCATAGGTAGCACAAGCCAGCCTTTATCGACAGGATCCGCTTTGAACAAGCGGCCGATGAATAAAAAGGGTTTTACAAATATTATATCGAACAGGGCATCAAAGCCTAAGCCGTGATAGCACCAGTAATAAAGCCCGCCACCGATAGTAGAACGTTTAAACTTCGTCAGCATCCGGCCCTTATCTACTACATATAATAAAGCGGCAATAATTAGCCCAACTAGCATTGCGCCCATCGCTATATATTCAGCAGTATGCTTGCCATGCGCCTCACCAGATAGCTCAAGCAGATGACCAAAGCTCTCTGGCAATACGCCCTGTAATGGCGGTATAATCCACGCACCAACCACAGTCGACAATACTAATAGCACGCTAAGCGGTAACCAATAAGAGACACCCGATAACTTGTGAGCATGGGTTTTTTCTTCGCCAAAAAAGATAATCCAAATCATCCGGAAAGTATAGATAGCGGTTAAAAAAGCGCCAAATACGCCCATATAAAATAACACTTGATGGCCGGTAGCGTAAGCCTCCCAGAGGATAGCCTCTTTGGAATAAAAACCGACCGTTACCCAAGGGATAGCAGCTAAAGCGCCGCCGCCTACAATGTAACACCAAAACACTAATGGTATCTTGCGGCGCAAACCGCCCATCTTAAAGATATTTTGTTCATGATGTACTGCCAAGATGACTGCGCCTGACGATAAGAATAATAAGGCCTTAAAAAAAGCATGGGTCATCAAATGGAAGATAGCGCCTTGCCACGCCCCAACGCCGAGCGCTAGGAACATATAGCCGATCTGACTCATGGTTGAATAAGCGAGGATACGCTTGATATCGGTTTGCGCCAATGCACAAAAACCAGCCACCACTAAGGTTAAAGCACCAACACCGCCGACCCAATAGAGTAAAATCCCTGGGGTCAGCTCAAATAACGGATGCATACGGGCAATCAAATAAACGCCCGCGGTCACCATCGTCGCCGCATGAATCAGCGCCGATACTGGTGTTGGACCTGCCATTGCATCCGCAAGCCAAGTATGTAACGGCAACTGCGCTGACTTACCCATCGCCCCGCCTACTAACATCATGGTGGTCAAGATCATCGTTGGATTATTAATATCAAACACTTCTGGCGCGCGAGTGATAATCTCTTGGATATTGAGCGTACCAAATTCGCGAAATAATAAGAATAAACCAAAAGCCAAAAACACATCACCAATACGAGTTACGGTAAAGGCTTTCATCGCCGCGCGACCATTGGCGCGGTCGTGGTAATAATAGCCAATCAGCAAGTAAGAGCAGATACCCACCCCTTCCCAGCCAAGATATAACAATAATAAGTTATCAGCGAGCACTAACAATAACATGCTCGCGACAAACAAATTCATATAGCTAAAAAAGCGGGCAAAGCCAATATCGCCTTTCATGTACCAAGCGGCAAAGAGATGAATCAAAAAGCCCACGCCGGTAATGACCCCAGTCATCGTTAAAGCTAAGCCATCAAAGCTTAAGCTAAAGCCTGGCGCAAAATCGCCGACTTGAAACCAAGTCCAAAGCGGAATTTGTAGTACAGTGCCAGCAGGATAGCTAGTTAAAAAAGTGAAGCTAGCGACTAAAGTGCATAGCGCTGATAGCAACATGCTACCCACCCCGACAAAGCCAGCCGCTTGCTCAGACAACTTATCACGCATAAAGGCTAAAATTAAAAAGCCAATGAGCGGAAATATAAAGGTTAATGGTAATAAACTCATGACATCATCCTTTCATCTCATTGGCGCTATCGACATCGAGATGCCCACGCTTATGATAAAACTGTAATAGTATCGCAAGGCCAATAGAGACCTCCGCTGCGGCCAAGGTCAAAATAAGGATAAACATCACTTGTCCATCAGGATCGACCCAGCGGCTGCCTGCCACTACAAAGGCGAGTGCTGCCGCATTCATCATGATCTCAAGACCCATTAGCATAAATAAGAAATTGCGTCGTACCATCACGCCGCATAGACCGATGGTGAATAGGATGCCGGCTAATATTAGTCCGTGGCTCATCGGTATCAGACCCAAAGTGTTTTGCATTGCTATAGCAGGCTCTGCAAGCCCTGCTACTTCATGAGCAAAGGGCACACTTGCCACCTCCGCGGCCACGCTTATTGCTTGTACCATCAGTCTAGCTCCTTACGCTTATTACGCGGCGCGGCCACATAATCATGAGGATCAACGGTTTCATAAACATAAGGCTTAGCCTTTTCGTCCCCATCAGTGACCTCTTCACTGTTATCAATGCCAGCCATATTTGGCGTCACAGCTATATTGTCACTGCCTACTATCTCGTCATCAACTGACTCTTTACCCAAATGATAAGCAGCAACCAAGGCGGCGAGCAACAATAGCGCAGCGACTTCGACAAGCATAATGTATTTAGTAAATAACACCGTGCCTACCGCTTTGGCCGGAATATTGACTGCGCCAATCACCGCCGCTTCATCATGATTGAGACCTATCATGCCATAGAGCACTACTGCAATAATAAGCGTCAATCCGGTCGGAACCGCCCATGTGCCAGCACTAAGCCAGCTCTTTTCACGCGACTCATCGGCCATGCCCAAATTGAGCATCATAATGACAAAGACGAATAGCACCATAATCGCACCAGCGTAAACCACAATCTCCAGCGCTCCTGCAAAAGGCGCACCTAATACAAAAAAGATGCCTGAGATAGCAAGCAAGGTGACAATCATCGCCAAGATAGCGTGTACTGGATTGGAATGAGTGACCACTCGTAAGCTTGCAAATATAGCTACTGCGGCTAGGGCATAAAACCCTACCAAGTCAGGATGGTTCATAAACTCCATCATGGTAGTAAACTCCTTAGATCCACAGGCGCAGCTTCATTTTGCGCTGAGCCTTTTGGTTTATCAGCTACTGCCATGCCAGTCACTCGGTAATAATTATAGTCAGGATACTTGCCTGGACCTGAGATCAGTAAATGCTCTTTTTCATAAACCAAATCTTGGCGTACATACTCGCCCATCTCAAAGTCAGGGGTCATCTGAATCGCTGTCGTTGGGCAAGCCTCTTCACACATCCCGCAAAAAATACAGCGAGAGAAGTTAATACGGAAAAATTCTGGATACCAGCGTCCGTCTTCACGCTCCGCTTTTTGTAGCGAGATACAACCTACCGGACAGGCCACCGCGCACAAGTTGCAAGCCACGCAGCGCTCGTCACCATCAGGATCACGAGTCAAAACAATACGCCCCCGAAACCTTGGCGGCACAGGTACTGGCTCTTCTGGATAAAGGATGGTATCACGTGGCCGGATGGCATGGCTATTGACCATCCACATACTACGGACAATGGTAAAAAGACCAATAACCGTCTTTTTTATGGCGTTTAACATGGGATTATTATCCTTATCAGCATTTCTTTGAATCACCTATTAAATAGCAGTCAACCTACAGCGTTGGATAAAAAATCAAAATAACCAAAGCAGTAATCAATAGATTGATCAAAGTTACTGGCAGACAGACTTTCCAGCCAAAATTCATCACCTGATCGTAGCGAGGACGCATCAATGAGCCGCGCGCCAACACAAACATAGTCATAAAAAATAGCGTCTTAACAATGAACCAAAAAGCCGGCGGAATAAACGGGATATCTATATTAAAGGGAGGCAACCAGCCACCAAAGAATAGACAGGTCATCAAGGCAGAAATCAGTACGACGTTGACGTACTCGCCAATAAAGAACATACCAAACTTCATGCCAGAGTATTCAACGTGATAGCCCTCAGCAAGCTCTTGCTCGGCTTCTGGCTGATCAAAGGGATGTCTGTGAGTAACCGCAACCCCTGCCACCACAAAAGTCAAAAAGCCAAAAAACTGCGGAATAATGTACCAGCCATCAATCTGTGATTC
This sequence comes from Psychrobacter sp., assembly GCA_029267175.1. Lineage (GTDB taxonomy): Bacteria > Pseudomonadota > Gammaproteobacteria > Pseudomonadales > Moraxellaceae > Psychrobacter. The sequence goes on from JARIDJ010000080.1 coordinate 28,323, forward strand.
GACAATTTCACGTAGGTTAAAAGAGCCGGTCAAGGCGACAACGCCCATAAGTGACAAGCCTAAGAAAACCTCATAACTGATGGTTTGTGCTGCAGAACGTAGACCGCCAAGTAGTGAGAACTTATTGGCTGAAGCCCAACCACCAAACATCACCGCGTAGACCGCCAAACCTGCCATCGCAAAGAAGAATAAAATACCTATATCCCAATCCGCCACCCCAAGCGTTGGCGATATTGGAATAATGGCAAAAGAAGCTAAGGCAGTAAACATCGCTACCGCTGGCGCTAACACAAAAATAAATTTATCAGTGAAGTTTGGCGTCCAATCTTCTTTAAAGAAGATCTTTAGCATATCAGCGACAAGCTGCAAGGAGCCAAAAGGTCCTACCCGGTTTGGACCATAACGATCCTGCCATAAAGCTAGCATCCGGCGCTCATAGACAATCATTAGCGCGGCGGTAATCACGACAACCAAAAAGATCACTATTGCTTGCACCACCATGAATAAAATAGTCCAAGTCTCAACGCTCAAACTACTCACTAAAAAGCTTGGCACATCAGGAATGATACGAGTCACTTGCATATTATACCCCCTGTGTGCTGCTATCAGCGTTATGATTACTAGTGTCAAAAGACTCAGCCATCAGTGCAGCATCCGCGCTCATCTCATCGCTAACTTTGAGGCTAGCTACTGGCGCTGCTACCTTAGTGACTGAAGCTGGCATGGACGGATGTACGATAGCCACTTGCCCTACCGGATAACCAATACAGCCTTCTGCTAGATAATCCACCACTTGCACCGGCAACGTCGTCGTTTGCTGATCGATCTCGATGGCTAAATAGTCACCGTTAGCGATATCCCACTCTTTGGCATTTTCTCGGCCGATATGCCAAGTGGCGATAGGCAATTGCTCAGCAACAATTGGACTACGCGCAGCCATAATGGAGCTGGCAAAAATATTATAAATAGGCACTAGTTTGGCTTGGCCCTGCTGCATATCTGTACGATGAGTTGAAGTCGTCTCAGGCGCTACATACTGACGCTTAGCCAAACGCTCACCTAGATCAAATAGCCGCACACCAGGATCGCCGCCTTTTAGGCTACCACCGACTTTGTCTTGATATTTATTCCATGCTTGTGGCGAGTTCCAGCCTGCTGCTGCGGCAAAAGGAATCATCGAGCCTTTAGATTGTTTACCGCTATAGCCTTCCATTGAGAAGGTCAGGCCGGTATCTAAGTCTTTAGGCTGCATCGGCTCATGAACTGAGATGGGCGCGCGCATAGCGGTACGACCCGAATAGCGGCGCGGCTGACGAGCAATCTTTAAGCCACTGATACGATAGTCGGCATCAGGTGCCGCGCCTTTGATAGCTGTAAGCATTGGGTGAGTCGCTATCAAAGCATTGATTACATCGTCAAGCTGCGTCCAATCAACCGCTTTGCCTTGTAGGCTACTATGCACCGCGTGCAACCAGCGCCAGCCTTCTTTGATACTGCTCATAGGATGATAGTAAGCGTTATCATAAACTTGGAAGAAGCGCTGTGCTCTACCCTCGCTTGATACTAAAGTACCGTCGGCCTCAGCGAAGCTCGCCGCTGGCAAGACAATATCAGCTTCTTGATGCCAATCCAGCCATTGATGATCAAGCGCAATTATGGTTTTATCAATCAATAACTGCGTTAATTTGCTCGCAGCAATAGCGTCGGTCAATTGATTCTCAACCACTATTACTACCTCAAAGTCAGTCGCTAGTAACTCCTCTACTGACTGACCACCAAGCATACAGACGCCCATACTATTAGCATCTGGCACGGTCAGATAAATACCAGCTTGGGCACTATAATTAACATTGGCCTCTTTTAGCTCTAGCTTATCTGCAGGCTCACGATTGATATCGTCTTGAGCTTCTTTATTAGTACCCGTTTGCGGCTTTTCAGGCTTCGCCGCCAGCTCTTTATCTTCTTTCGGCTGCGCGGTTTGTGCTTGCTCCTCTGCCGCTTTTACTTTGGCACGCACATTGGCATTATGAGCATCCACTTGCTGTTGCTCAGTTGCCTTTATACTAGCGCGCTTCTTAGTCAATACTTGAGTAATTTGCGCTGCTGCTTCGATCATAGCGTTTGAGGCTAGGCTAGTACCGGCAATAATTAAAGGCTTATCGGCTTGTATTAAATCATAAGCAATCTGTTTGGCTAAGGCTTGCATACCATCAGTGTCGCAACTAGCGTCAGCCTCTTGCGAATGTTTACTTGGATCAGTGATTTGAGTTAAGTCATTAGCAAGACTCTCAATCTCATCGGCAATTTTGAAACCTAATTTAGTAATGTCTTCTGGCGTCGCAACCACGCTAGCTTTACTGATATCATCAAGCTTGGTTTGAACCACATCGACCACATAAACGGGGCTGAGCGCTCCTTGAGCTATACGCTGTACCGGTTCAGCAAGCCAAGCTTGTGTTTTGGCTGCTGCTGCCATTTTTAGGCCTTCATTCTTAGCCGCTTGACGTACCGATAGCGCGACTCGTGATGAGGTTTGGGTAATATCTTCGCCTAAGATTAGCACCGCATCATGAGTTTCGATATCGTTCATGCTAGGGTTATAAATACCTTCGGTGCTAAGCACTTCGATGCATTTATTGACTAAAGACTGCTGCTGGTGATTAAGACCGGTCGAGAAGTTATCAAAACCGACTAGGTTTTTTAGCGCAAAGTTAGTCTCTAAGCTAGCGCGCGGCGAGCCAATACCGACGATTTTTTTGTCTTTTAGGCGCTTGATGGTTTCATCTAACGCATAGTCGATATTAATTTTCACGTGCTTGTCATTGATACGCTCAAGCGCTTGGGTTGGACGATCAGCGCGGTTGACATAACCATAGCCAAAACGGCCTCTATCGCATAAGAAATAGCGATTTACTTCGCCGTTATAGCGGTTCTCAATCCGGCGCAATTCGCCATAGCGCTCGCCTGGCGAGATGTTACAGCCAGCAGAGCAGCCATGACAGATACTAGGAGCGTACTGCATATCCCATTTACGGTTGTAACGATCAGAATGGGTCTTATCAGTGAAAACACCGGTTGGGCATACTTCGGTTAAATTACCGGAGAACTCACTCTCAAAATGTCCGTCTTTTTCGCGGCCAAAATAGACACGGTTGTTAGAGGCAAAAACCCCTAAATCTTTACCGCCAGCATAGTCCTTATAAAAACGCACACAGCGATAGCAAGCGATACAGCGATTCATCTCGTGAGCAATAAATGGCCCTAAATCTTGGTTATGATGGGTACGTTTGGTAAAGCGGTAACGGCGGGTATTATGACCGGACATATAAGTCATATCTTGCAAATGACAATGACCGCCCTCTTCACAAGTAGGACAGTCATGCGGATGGTTGGTCATCAAAAGCTCAACCATCGACGCCCGAAACGCTTTAGCTTCATCATCAGTGACCGAGATGTACATATCATCGCTAGGCGCGACCATACAGGACATTACTAAGCGGCCTTTGCCGGCTTCTAAATCCTCGAGATTTTGATATTGCTTGACGGCGCACTGACGGCACGAACCGACCGAGCCTAATGCGGGGTGATAACAAAAGTACGGCACATCAATGCCCAGTGATAAGCACGCCTGCAACAAATTGTCCGCGCCATCAACTTCGACAGTGGTTCCATCAATATGTATGACTGCCATGCCGCTCTCCTATTTCGCTACTGGCTGCTGACTGACAGCGGCCTCAATAACATCTTTGCCTACCGCCTGAGCGATTTTATTATCAAACTCAGGACGGAAATATTTAATTGCGCTCATCAGCGGCTCCATAGCACCAGGAGCGTGAGCGCAAAAAGTCTTACCAATCCATAAATCGCGGGTTAAGCCTTCTAACTTCTCCACATCGCCTACTTGCCCCTCGCCATCATTGATAGCGGTCAATAGTTTGACGCCCCAAGGCAAGCCATCACGGCAAGGGGTACAAAAACCGCAAGATTCGCGCTGGAAGAAAATCTCTAAATTCCGCAGCAGCGCTACCATGTCTTGGCTTTCATCAACCACCATCAGCAGCCCAGTACCCATACGGCTACCGGCTTTTTGAATGGTATCAAAATCAACGATAGTATCGAGATGATCAGCGGTCAAAAAGTCAGTGGACGCGCCGCCTGGCAACCAAGCTTTAAGGGTACGACCCTCGATCATACCGCCTGCGAAATCCTCAATGATCTCGCGCGCAGTATAACCAAAAGGCAGCTCCCAAAGACCAGGATCATTAACTAAGCCTGAACAGCCAAATAGCTTCGTACCCGGGGTTTCGACTACGCCTTTAACTTTTGATAAGTTCTGATACCACTCGCTACCATGTAAGATAATCGCTGAGACGTTATGCAAAGTCTCGACGTTATTGACGATAGTTGGACGACCCCAAGCACCAGCAACTTGCGGGAATGGTGGCTTAGTACGCGGGTTTGCACGGCGACCTTCTAGCGCGTTTAATAGCGCGGTTTCTTCACCGCAAATATAACGACCCGCGCCAGTATGCACATGCAAATCAAAGCTGTAATCTGAGCCTAAGATATTATCGCCGATAAGGTTACGCTCACGCATCTCAGCAAGAGCAGCATTTAAGCGTTCAGCGGCCAAAATATACTCGCCGCGAATAAAGATATAACCGGCAGTCGCACCGATAGCATAGGCTGAGATAATCATGCCCTCTATCAGCTGTAATGGCAGACACTCCATCAATAGTCTATCTTTGAATGTACCCGGTTCCATCTCATCAGCGTTACAAACGAGATAACGCGGCCCGCTATCAGGTGGCGCCATCAGCGACCATTTAATACCAGCCGGAAACCCCGCGCCGCCGCGACCTTTGATGACGGCATCTTTGATAGTCTTCATAGTGGTATCGGCGGATTGATTTAGCGCTATTTTCAACGCCTCAAAACCGCGTAGCGATTGATAAGTATCGACATCCAACACCGCATCATGATGCGCTAAACGCCAAGTCAACGGTCTAGTTTCACTCGTGGCTGTGGCTTTGTCGCCATAGACAGGAATGCGCTGCTCATTTAACTGACTGGGTGCTTTACCTTGAGCGCGAAGGGCAATTTGCTCTGCAACGGTTAATCTCATGCGTATAGCTCCAAAAGTTGCGCGACTTCATCAGGTTGTACCGGGCCGTAAGTATCTTCATCGATTAATACCGCCGGACCTTTATCACAATTCCCTAAACAGCAGATCGGCAAAATAGTAAAACGACCATCGGCGGTGGTTTGGCCATAGTCGATACCAAGCTCTGCTTTGAATGCAGCGGATAATGCCTCGTAACCGGTCAAATAACAGGCTATAGAGTCGCAAATAAGAATAACGTGACGACCGACTGGCTGACGATAGATACGGTTAAAAAAAGTAGCCACGCCATCGATATCGGTCACGGGTATATCTAACATATTGGCAATCGCATTGACCTGCGCATCATCTACCCAGCCATTACGCTGTTGCACGATTTTGAGTGCATCTAAGGATGCGGCGCGCGGATGCGGATAATGATGCATAAACTCATTGATAGCATCTATCTCACTGGCGGTCAAAATGCTAGCTACCTCTACCTTTGGCGTTTTATCAGAAACAATTTTCATAATCTTTTATTCTGTCCTCACTCATCACGCTGCGTCTTAAAGTTTATAAGACGTTTACAGCGTTTTGGTGTGCCTATTGGCGATATCAATTCAATAATTACTGCTAATGAAATACTGGCTCAACACATCCATTACTAACTTTTTATCTAAAAAGCTTGTTGGCCAAAAGCTTTTAGCGATCACAATCTGCCATGACGATATCAATAGAAGCCAGATACATAATCGCATCAGAAACTAGCGAGCCGTTAATAACCGAGGGCATCTGCTGAAGGTGCGCAAAGGTCGGCGTACGAATACGGGTACGATAGCTCATCGTTGCTTTGTCCGAGGTAATATAATAACTGTTCAAGCCTTTAGTGGCTTCAACAATTGTTGCACACTCGCCCGCTGGCATCACAGGACCCCAAGAGACAGACAAGAAATGATTAATCAAAGTTTCGATATCGTTCAATGTACGGTCTTTTGGCGGCGGCACCGCTAGCGGATGATCGGCTTTATACGGGCCTTGCGGCATGTTATCCATACATTGCTTAATAATACGCATCGATTGGCGTATCTCTTCGATCTTAATCATACAGCGATCATAAGCATCACCGTTATAGCCAATCGGCACTTCAAAATCGTAATTCTCGTAGCCCATATACGGACGAGCTTTGCGCAGATCAAAGTCAACGCCCGTCGCACGCAAGCCAGCTCCAGTCACGCCCCAAGCGAGTGCCTGCTTGGCATTGTACTGTGCGACACCTTGAGTACGGCCTTTGAGTACGCTGTTTTTTAGCGCCGCTTTGACGTATTCATCCAAGCGTTTTGGCATCCATTCTAAGAACTCGCGCACTAATCGTTGCCAGCCACGTGGCAAGTCAGCAGCCGTACCACCAATGCGGAACCAAGCTGGGTGCATACGATAGCCGGTTACCGCCTCAATCACATCATAAGCTTTTTGCCGATCGGTAAACATATAAAAGACTGGCGTCATACCACCAGCATCTTGAATAAAAGTACCGACATACAGCAAGTTATTGGTAATGCGGAAAAACTCACTCATCATCACACGGATGGTTTCAGCACGCGCCGGAATAGTAATGCCCGCCAGCTTCTCAACCGACATAATATAGGGCAGCTCATTCATCACGCCGCCAAGATAATCAATACGGTCGGTGTAAGGAATATAAGAATGCCAAGTCTGACGCTCAGCCATTTTCTCCGCGCCGCGGTGGTGATAACCGATATCTGGAATACAATCGATGACCTCCTCGCCATCTAACTGTAGTACTAAGCGAAACGCGCCATGGGCTGAGGGGTGGTTAGGACCGATGTTCAAAAACATAAAGTCTTCATCACGACCTGAGCGCTTCATGCCCCATTCCTCTGGCACAAAACGTAAGTTTTCTTGCTCGTATTGCTGTTTAGCGGTGTTTAAGAAGTAAGGGGTAAACTCGGTAGCGCGAGCATGATACTCTTTACGTAGCGGATGACCTTCCCAGTATTTCGGCAATAAAATACGCGTCAGATGCGGATGTCCATTAAAGACAATACCGAACATATCCCAAACTTCACGCTCATACCAGTTAGCGTTTGGCCAGATCTGCGTGGCGCTCGGCAGGGTCAAATCCTCTTCATCGAGAGCCACTTTGATACGTACATCACTATTACGCTCAAGCGACATCAAGTGATAAAACACGGTAAAGTCGCTCTCTGGCAGACCGGCGCGATGCTGACGAAGGCGCTCATCAATAGCTGAGAGATCAAATAGCATCACATAAGGCTTAGGCAGCTTACGTAAGAATAATAAGATTTCTAACACATCGCTGCGCGCGACCCAAACCGTTGGAATCTCATCGACCGTATGCTGCACCACAAACCTGCCAGCATACTTATGCTCCAGCTCTCTGATGACCGCTGGTACCGGTTTTATTTTAGGATTCATGTTTTTAGAATCTATGTTTTCGACTACCGTGACCATGAATGGTATCTTCCTTCATTAATCATAACGTTTGGGCGAAGCTGATGGACAACCAGCTGGCGCTGAGCATAAAACGGACTAACTGCTATAATAGCTAAATGCGGTATGGGCTAAATACTACATTGACTAAATGCTATCTGGACTGCGTAAGTTTTTCACCGCGATACGATCCGCTTGTTTACGATCACGCTCAGCCGTTAGCTGTGGCTGATAGATGCCCTGATCATTGACGTGAATACCTAGCGGACGGCGCTCTTTGGTAATAGATTCTTGTAGTAGCATCAAACCTTGGATAAGCGCTTCTGGACGTGGCGGACAGCCAGGAACATACACATCAACAGGAATGATTTTATCGACCCCTTGCACTACCGAATAGATATCGTACATACCGCCGGAGTTGGCACAAGCGCCCATGGAGATGACCCATTTTGGCTCTAGCATTTGCTCATAGAGGCGCTGAATAACCGGTGCCATCTTTATAAAACAAGTACCAGCGACAATCATCACATCCGCTTGACGGGGCGAGGCACGGATAACCTCAGCGCCAAAACGCGACAAATCATGCACCGCGGTTAAGGTGGTGGCATATTCGACATAACAGCAAGAAGTACCGAAGTTAAAAGGCCATAAGGAGTGTTTGCGACCCCAATTGGCAGTGGAGTGAACCATGTCTTCTAAACGACCCATAAAGACGTTTTTATTAATCTCTTCTTCTGTAGGATCATTGACAGTTTCACGAGTTTGAGCAGGATAGCTATCTGCGTCAGGATTGGCTTTGGTTAGTGTATATTTCATACCATAAAACCTTTTATGAAGGGCAGCTCAGCTATTATTTGACTATTAACTATATAAAGCTATAGCTGCTAAAAAAACGGTTTGCGATGTAAATCTGATCTAAGTTTAATACTTAAGATTAGATCGATTACGAAGATTCGCGATCTACCGAAAAGTCTACTGAGGTAACATTACCGGTAGTATTAATATGATCAATATTTTGTAGATGACGGCGATTGGCCTCAATACTGTTAGAGACGTTTATCTGGCCTGAGGACTGCGCAGGTATTTTGCCAGTAGGATCAACCATTAACTCTTCTACGCCATCAAACTTAGTAATATCAGCTAGATTAAAACCAGCAGGCGCGGCGTATAAACGCGCCTTTTTGCGTAGCTTGTCAGCCGGTGACCAGTTCATAGCGCCAAGGCTCAGCTCATAAATCAAGCCGACAATTAAGACACCAATAAATATCGCCGCCGCAGCAAAGCCCAGCCAACCGGTCTCACGCACCGATACTGAGTAAGCATATAAATATAGGGCTTCTAAATCGAAGATAACGAAGAAAATCGCTACTAGGTAGAATTTGGCAGACAAACGAATACGGGCATTGCCAGCTCCGACAACACCCGCCTCAAATATCTCTTCTTTTTGTAAACCTTTTGAGCGTCCACCGAGCAAACGCGGTACGGTCAGCATAAAGATGACCAGACCTATAGCGGCTAAAATAAAGGCAACAGCTGACCAATTCAAGGCAGACATGATAATACTTGCTCCTAACCCAATCAGTGTCAGGTGTTAATGAGCGATTACTATAAACGATGGGCTATTTGCCGCGATTATCCATCTTAACCGTCAACAAAATCATAACCTACACTAGCAACCCTATTAAGCACCGTAACGCAGATAAAAACACAAAAAAACTGTGTTGGTAACGACCAATTATCAAGATTATTGACGATAAGATGTGAGGACAGACAGCTTAGACTTAGCTAAGGTTAAACTAAGATAACGGCTGGTCATCAAACCTTTCAAATCAAACAGAAATGAATTTATTAAATCAATATCATATTGAGACACTTAATTGATTTAATAACTCATTACCTACGCTCAATAATGACGTGATAACTGGCATAAACGGTTTACATACTATACGCATATCAGGCTCTAAAAGCCAGTTTTTCACTGCATTGAGCGGTCATTTTATATGCTACAAAATATATCTGTGAGCAAACCTTATCAGCAGCGCACCAAGATACTTAACATAAAAAACGGGCTAACTAACCTTAATAATAAGCGTAATAAATAGGCGGATATTGTAAACCAAATACGCCCAATTGCAACCTAGCAAATAATATTATTAGCGTCATTAGTAGTAAACCAAGTGAACCAAATAAGCAGTAGAGTCATGAGTAACGGCTGAACTAATTTTTATGCTTAGCCAATTGCCATTATCAAAAAAGGGACAGACCTTATGGGGTCTGTCCCTTTTTAGTAGCAGTAGCTTATGTAGAAGTAGCTTATACTACTAACAATTATTAAGACGCTTATTAGGGTCTGATTAATAAATCACTACTGATTAATGACATCAACACCTTTTGGCGGAGTGAATTTGAATTGACTAGCACTGATACTAGGATTCATCTTAATACCACTGAACTTAATTGAGGTGGTCTGCCCCAGTGTGTCGTTCAATACCATCATCACCGGCTTGCCGCCACTAAAGCTCATAGATAGGCTTTTGAAACTAGCGTCACCAGATTTGGGATAAAGCACATAGTAGTTTTTATTAGCGTAAGGCTGAGTGATTTTGAAGTTTTGCGCTATTTTATCCGGATCGCCTGATAGTAACAACGCTGGAGTATTACCCACTTGGCTATCGACTGCCTGCTTGGTCGCTTGCTCTAAGTCTTTATCATAAATCCACATAGAGCTGCCATTAGCGACAATCAACTGCTCAGATGGCGACTTGGTTTCCCAGCGAAAATTATTCGGGCGCTGTACACTCATTGAGCCCTTAAAAGTGCCGCTATTGGCTCCCTTGGTCGTTTGCGAGAAATTAGCCGTCATACTTTTGGTATTAGTCAATAAGCTGTTTAGGCGCTTAGCGGCTTGCAAACTATCTGCCGGAGCGGCACTAGCCGTCTGAGTCAAAGCGACCATAGGAGCCGCTACCCCTAATGTGGTCATCAACACGCCAGCTAGCGCGCTACTCATAAGCTTTTGTTTTAGCGTCGTTTGCTTGATAGATACTGTCATAATAATCCTCTCTAAAGATGTCAACTAAGAAGTTAGTCAAAATATATTAATTCAATAATAAACCTGACTAAAAAGTGTTTTTTAAATTATTGTTAACTTTGACTATTCAATGTACTGTCCAAACAGCGCTACACTGCCTCTAAAACCGTACTATTAAATAATGAGCACAGTTTGCCAGTTTTTATATTACGCGCCTAGAGCTGATTTGCAATGAATACTACCGCTGCCATACGCGCTTGTAACGGTTCTAACAGCCAAAAAAATTCCCTACTACCAAATAGGCAATAGGGAATTTTTAATCGTTATAGCCGCTGTGCCATTGTTGCTATTATTAACTTATAGAAACAATAGTAGAAACTAAAACCATTATTAATCAAGCAACGATTAGGCGCTTTCAACCATGACATAACGACGGTTAAACTTACCTTTAGTTGCAAACTTTACCACACCATCATTTAGGGCAAATAAAGTATGATCGCGGCCCATGCCAACGCCTTCACCAGCGTGGAATTCTGTACCACGTTGACGAACGATGATGTTACCAGCTGTGATGGTTTGGCCACCAAAGATTTTTACACCAAGCATTTTTGGGTTTGAGTCACGACCGTTACGGGTTGAGCCGGCAGCTTTTTTATGTGCCATGGATAATTCTCCTCGTTAATTTGACTTATCACTGCTGTGATAACTCTTGAGCTTTTAGTGCGTTACTTATCAGTACTAACTATTCAGTAATAACTAAATATTGATAATTAAGCATTAATCGCTTTGATTTTTAACAAGGTGTACCACTGGCGGTGACCTTGCTCTTTGTGATAATGCTTACGACGGTTGTGCTTGATGATACGGATTTTATCGCCGCGACCATGTTCAACCACTTCCGCTTCTACGCTAGCGCCTTCGACTACCGGTTGACCGACTTTTACAGTCTCGCCATCAACAACCATTAATACGTCTTCAAACTTGATTGTTTCGCCTTTTTCTGCTTTTAGTAATTCAACTCTAAGCAACTCATCGGTAACGACACGGTGCTGTTTACCACCACTTTTGATTACTGCGTACATTGTCTGACTCCGTTTAACCCGTGTGCCGTGGCTGATATTATACCAACGCTTCAATAACGAACACGACAGGGAAAAATTAAAGGCAAGATTTTACTTAACTTTGACTATAAAAGCAAGTTGCTTATCTTGTTTTACTAAGCGCGCTTTTAGCTGATAATACCAATGTCAGTACTGATCTAATCACTAGTCTAATACTAATCAAACTAGCGCTAGTGCTATCAAGCGTGAGCGCAGTATTATAGCTTATTTAATCAATAACTTATAGCTTCTTTTTATCCGCCGCTATTTATCAAAGTTATAATAGCTTTTTAGAGCACTATTATTTATTTATTGATTATTGATGGCGGCTATTGATAGTGGCTATCACTTATGTCTTTAGAGCGACTGTAAAATAGAGCTGCTTAGAGATAGAGCCGCTTAAACATAGAGCTACTAACAAAAATACTGCTAACCCCCTTTACTAGAGCTATTACTAACAGCTATTACTCATAACTATCATCAACAACGACTGTTATCGGGTCAACAACACACATTAGGCAAGAATTCGCCGGATGGGCTATGCTATTATAGGCAAACCTAAAACCTTACCTTATTCATTTAATACGACTATTTATTATGACCAGCACTTCTTTAACCTCTCCAGCGCTTAATTACACCGATATTCAAAGTATTGTCGCTGATGATTTCGATATCATGGACAAGCAAGTCTTTGGCAGTCTCAACTCCAAAGTTCAACTGGTAATGAGTGTCTCGCAGCATGTGATTAATGCTGGCGGCAAACGCATGCGCCCACTAATTACCTTGCTATGCGCTCGGATGCTTAACGATGAACCTAGCAAAAGAGCTATGCATTTAGCGGCCATTACTGAGATGCTGCACACCGCTACTTTGGTACATGACGATGTGATTGATGAATCAGGACAGCGCCGTGGTAAGCCCACTGCCAATGCCACTTGGGATAATGCTACTGCGGTTTTGGTAGGCGATTATCTGATTGCTCGCGCCTTTAACTTGTTAGTGGGCTTTGAGAGCTTGCCATTATTGCAGCTGTTCTCTGATGGTACTTGTGATATCGCCGAAGGTGAAGTATTGCAGCTGCAGCACCAGCATAACCCAGCGGCTACTGAAAATGACTATCTCAATATCATCGATGGTAAGACCTCAAGGCTATTTATGATGGCCACCCAAGGCGCTGCGATTTTGCAAGGTCAAGAGCAGCATTTGCAAGCCCTAGCTGATTTTGGTCAGCACTTTGGCAATGCCTTTCAAATTATCGATGATGTGCTTGATTATAGTGGTGATAGCGAGCTGATGGGCAAAAACCTAGGCGATGATCTGGCAGAAGGTAAGCCGACACTGCCCACTATCAAAGCGCTTGAGCTACTAAAAGATAGCGACAAAGAGGGCTATGAGCAGCTACGTATTGCAGTACAGACTGGCAAAACACCAAAGGCTGAAGAGCTTATTGATTTGGTACGTAGCTCAGGCTCGCTAGCTTATTGTACGGAGCGCGCTTTAACAGAGACTCGCTTGGCTCAGCAAGCGCTAAGCTTGTTACCGGATAACCGCTATCGTCAAGGCCTATATCAGTTAACGGAGCTGGCAAGCTCGCGTTTACTATAATTTTAATTATTGCTAAAATTATTGGCACGTACTGAGCAGCCGAGCAAGACTGGCATTTATTATAAGACTGACACTTATTGTATAGTACTGATGCCCTAGCACTAGTCTACAGTTTGACAGTTTAATAAAGAAACACTCTATAGCCATGGGGTTAGCCGCTAGATTGGTATCAGCGGCCACACTTAAGGGTTGCTAAAATAGCGGTTTTGATGATACCGCTATTTTTTATATTGTTAATCTAACAACTTAGCCTTTATTAAGCTCGTTTAACAAAACTTAACAATATTCTAACGGTTGACTTGCTATACCGCTAAGAGTGTTAACTTTATAGTGAAGCTTGTAGTGACAACGTTTAACCACCTAGTGTTGCTAAGCTGTCATCACAGCAGTAGCAAAAGTGGTCTTTTTTTGGCTTGACTGTAGGGTTAACCCTATAGTTTATAATAATCGATTAAATTTGTTCGTCTCACTAACGCCACTAACGTCACTAACTATAGTGTCGATTTATTAATAAAAATTTATTAGTTAACATTAACTTTCAGCTCGCTTACTGTTAATCAAGGATGACAGCTCTGACCTTCTTGATTAACAGTAAGCATTATAGTTATGTTTTTATATACTCTTACTATATTACTACCTTATTACCGAGGACATTGATGAAGCATTCTTATCTTGCGCTTGTAATAGCATCTGTACTATCTACAGCAGTACTAGTTGGCTGTGACAAAAAAGAAGACGCCGCCGCGGAGGCAGCTGCACAGCAACAGATGCCGCCTGCTGTCGTCAACGTCCAAACCGTCAATCTGACTACGGTGCCTCAAGTACAGACTTTCTCTGGACGGACTACCGCGTATCAGACGGCAGATGTACGCCCACAGGTAAACGGTATCATCGATGAGGTACTGTTCCGTGAGGGCAGCAACGTCAAAAAAGGCCAACCTTTATACCGTATCAATACCGACAACTACGCCACCTCTATTGCTAGCGGTGAAGCAGCGGTGCAACAAGCGCAGGCCAATTATCAAACCGCTATGGCCAATAACGCTAATGCCAAAGCTGAATTAATCAGCCGTCAGGCTTCATTGGCGCAAGCACTGAACGATTTTCAGCGTCTAAAAGGTCTTGTTGAGATTGATGCTATCTCAAAGCAGCAATATGATCAGGCACAAACTGAGGTTCGTACTGCCCAAGCTGCTGTCGAGAGTGCTAAAGCGGCAGTCGGTCAGACGCAAGCAGGGATTGAGAGTGCAAAAGCAGGAATTCAAAGCGCGCAATCAGGCTTAGATGCTAGTACTTTAGATCTTAACCGCACTATCGTACGTGCGCCTATTAGTGGTCGCACCGATCGCTCAAGCGTGACCGCAGGTACGCTCGTCAATGCCAGCCAAGCCGATCCTTTAGTGACCGTCTCGCGCTTAGATCCTATTTATGTCGATATCAGCCAATCTTCATCTGAGCTACTAAAGCTACGTCAGCAAATAGCTGAGGGCAAAGCCCAAGCAGGTATGAATTCAGTGGAGCTGGTCCTAGAAGATGGTAGTGTCTATCCGGTAACGGGGAAGCTTGCTTTATCTGAAGCAAAAGTCGATGAATCAACGGGAGCGGTCACCTTACGCGCGATATTCCCGAACAGCAATAATGTGCTCTTGCCAGGTATGTACGTCAGCGCTCGCATCACTCAAAGCGTTATTAATAATGCAGCGCTAGTCCCTCAAAGCGCGGTTATGCGCTCAAATAAGAGCGAGACTCAGGTTTATGTGGTCGATGCTAATAATAAGATTGAAGTACGTCCGGTGACGATTAACGGGACTTATGATGGAAACTGGGTGGTCACTGAAGGTCTAAAAAATGGCGACAAAGTAGTAGTCATTGGCGGTGCAAAAGTGAAGCCTGAACAAGAAGTGGTGGTCAAACCATTGCCAGATGCCAATGGCTCTGCTGCCAAGCCTGCAGCTACCGCTAAAACACCACAGCAAGCTGCAAAATCGGTGAATGACTCTACTACAAAACAACCTACTGAAGCCGCCAATTAATTCCATTTAAAGCTAGGAAGACCTAGGGATATACTATGTCACGTTTTTTTATTAATCGACCTATCTTTGCATGGGTGTTGGCTATATTAGTCATGCTTGTGGGGATTATATCAGTCGTAAGTTTACCGATTGAGCAGTACCCTGCTATTGCGCCGCCAACCATTTCGGTCAGTGCCACCTACCCTGGTGCTAACGCGCAGACCGTTGAGGACTCAGTGGTACAGGTCATTGAGCAACGGCTTAAAGGCCTTGATGGCTTGATGTATATAAAATCATCAAGCTCATCAAACGGTGGCGCTTCGGTGACGCTGTTTTTTGAAAACGGTACCAATGCTGATACCGCGCAAGTACAAGTACAAAATAAACTACAAGCAGCGATGAGCTCCTTACCGGAGTCTGTACAGCGTCAAGGTGTCAACGTCAATAAATCCTCCACCGGATTTTTGGTGGTACAAGGCTTTGTCTCTGAAGATGGCAGCATGGATCGCGCCGATATTGGCGATTACATCAACTCCAATGTGGTAGATCAGCTCAGCCGTGTCGAAGGGGTTGGTGAAGTCCAAGCCTTTGGTTCCTCTTATGCTATGCGTATCTGGCTCGATCCTGAGCGCCTACGTAGCTTTAACATGGTGCCATCAGACGTCGTCAATGCAGTACGAGCACAAAACGCGCAAGTCTCAGCAGGTCAAGTGGGGCAAGCTCCAGCTGATCTAGACGAGCAAGTGATCAATGCGACCGTTACCGTACAAAGCTATTTACAAACGCCTGATGAATTCGAAAACATCTTGTTAAAAACAGACAACTCTGGCGCGCAAGTTCGCTTAGGCGATGTCGCAGAGGTTGAGATTGGTAGTGAGAATTACAGCGTTATTTCACAGTTTAATGGTAAAGAAGCGGCCGGTCTTGCAGTCTCACTAGCTAGTGGCGCTAATGCTCTGCAGACTCGCGAATTAGTAGGCGAGCGTATAGCGGAGCTTGAAAAGAACTTTCCACCAGGGCTAAAGTCAGTCGTGCCTTATGACACCACGCCCTTTGTAAGACTCTCTATTGAGCAGGTAGTAAAGACCTTGATTGAGGCTATTATCTTAGTCTTTATTGTCATGTATATCTTCTTACAAAACTGGCGCGCTACCATCATCCCTACCCTTGCTGTACCAGTGGTATTGCTTGGTACTTTTGCTGTGCTTTATATTGCAGGCTTTAGTATTAACGTATTGACTATGTTTGCTATGGTACTCTCCATCGGTCTACTGGTGGATGATGCTATCGTCGTGGTCGAAAACGTTGAGCGAATATTAGAAGAGAACGCGACTATCTCCATCAAAGATGCCACCTTACAATCGATGGGCGAGATCAGCAAAATCGTTATTGGTATTGCGTTGATACTCTCCGCAGTATTTGTGCCTATGGCCTTCTTTGGCGGCTCAACTGGGGTGATTTATCGTCAGTTCGCTATTACTTTGATTACAGCGATGGTGCTCTCGGCATTAGTGGCGCTTATTTTTACTCCAGCATTATGTGTGACCTTACTCAAACGTAGTAAGAGCCACGAGAAAAGCAATAGTGAAAACCAAAAAGGCTTTTTTGGCTGGTTTAACCGCACCTTTTATAAAGTCAGTCGTAGCTACGAGAATTTCGTTGGCAAGAGCTTTCGCTTTAAATGGTTATACGTTATCGCGTATGCCGCTATCATCGGTATTATGGCGGTCATATTCTTACGTATTCCAGGCTCCTTCTTACCAGAAGAAGACCAAGGTATTATGTTTACCTTAGTGCAGCTGCCAGCTGGGGCTACCCTCAATGAGACGCAAGCCGTCCTTGATAAGGTAAACGACTATTACACCACTCAAGAGCCTGATAACGTCGTTTCAGCCTTTACTATTGCTGGTTTTAGCTTTGTCGGTCAAGGCCAAAACGTCGGTTTAGCTTTTGTAAAATTAGCCGACTGGGAGGATCGAGAAGGCGATGAAAATGCGGTAAAAGCCATCTCCGATCGCGCTAACGGTTATTTCTTTACCCAAGTGAACGAAGCAACAGTATTTACTATTATACCTCCAGCTATTAGCGGTCTAGGTAACGCTAGCGGCTTTGATTTGATGATTCAAGATGCGGGTAATATCGGTCATGAAGGCTTGCTAGAAGCCCGTAATATGCTACTAGGTATGGCAGCTCAGAGTGATCAAGTGGCTGGTGTGCGTCCTAATGGACAAGAAGATGCGCCGCAGTTAAAAGTTGATATCAATCAAGAGCAAGCCGCCGCTTATGGATTGTCTTTAGGCAGTATCAATAGCGTCATCTCCACCGCTTGGGGTTCAAGCTATATCAATGACTTTGTGGATCGTGGTCGTATTAAGCGCGTCTTTATTCAAGGCGAGCCTAGTAGCCGTACCAACCCTGAAGACATTGGTAAGTGGTATGTGCGTAATGATGTCAATGAGATGATCTCCTTTGATGCCTTCTCTAGTAGTCGCTGGGAGTACGGTTCGCCTAACTTGACCCGTTATAACAGTTTGCCATCGATGAACATTCAGGGTAATGCAGCTCCTGGCTTAAGTACGGGTGAGGCGATGGATGCTATGGAAGCTATGGTAGAAAAACTTCCTGAAGGCGTTAGTTTTGAGTGGACAGGTTTGTCACTTGAGGAGAAAAAATCAGGTGCTCAGGCGCCTATGCTTTATGCTATCTCTATCTTGGTGGTGTTCTTGTGCTTAGCAGCGCTATACGAGAGCTGGTCTGTACCGTTCTCCGTACTACTTGTTATCCCGCTTGGGGTCTTGGGTGCTGCGTTATTTACTTGGCTACGCCAGTTCAATAATGACGTTTATCTGCAGGTCGGTCTACTAACCGTCGTCGGGCTATCCGCCAAGAACGCTATTTTGATTATCGAATTTGCCAAAGAGCACCAAGAAGAAGGCAATAGCCTCAAAGATGCGGTAATGCTAGCGGCAAGACAACGTTTGCGGCCGATCATTATGACCTCACTTGCCTTTGGTATTGGGGTTGTGCCATTATTCCTGGCCAACGGTGCCGGTTCTGGTAGTCAAAACGCTATTGGTACTAGTGTCTTAGGCGGGGTGGTTAGCGCCACTTTGCTAGGTGTGTTCTTCATTCCAATGTTCTATGTTTGGGTGCGTAGTATGTTCCCTTATATGAATAATGAAGCGCACGAAGTAGCTGGTCATGGCCGTAATGTTAACTATGATAATGACCCTGACGATGATGACGATTTTACGCCGCCAACATCGCCTAATGATGAGCCGCCCACTACGCCTACTAATAAGCCATCACTTAATAAGAGCACAGAACCAACTCCCTCTGAGAGTTATCAGCCTGAAAGCTTTGGAGATAATAAACAATGAGTTCTCAATTAGTTACCTTTGACTCAGCCTTAAAGCCGGTGGCCTTGACCACCCGCCTGCGTAGTAGTGGACGCCTACTAGCTTTGAGCGTGTTGGCAATGAGCATGGCGGCTTGTCAAACCATTCCCAAAGCTGATACCCTCCCCGTTCTTGCCGAACCCAATTTGCCAATTGAACAAGCTTATGGCGCTTTTGATCGTGAGACTACTAGTAGCGCTGAGCAGCCTAGTGTGGCCGGACAACGCTGGCAAGATTTTTATAGTGATGAGCGCCTAAAAGGTCTGATCGCTTTAGGCTTGAACAATAATAAAGATTTTGAGAGCGCAAGATTGGCGATCGAAAAAGCGCGAGCTCAGTATCGTATCACCGATATACGGGACTTGCCTACCATAGAGGGACAGGCTGGTTATTCTCGTCGTCGTCAAGGTAGCCCTTTAGGTGGTAGTGTAACGGGCGATAGCTACAATGTGCAGCTAGGACTAGCAAATTACGAGCTAGACTTTTGGGGCAGAATTGATAGCCTAAAAGATCAAGCCTTACAAAACTTTTTGGCAACCGCTGCTGCTAAAGATGCTACCCAGATTAGTCTGATTAGTAATATAGCTCAAAGCTACGCCAATCTAAGCTATAGCTTAGCGCAGTTAAAGCTAGCAGAAGCTACCGTTGAGAGCCGTGAGCGCTCTTTATTTATCGCTAATGAGCGCTTCAAGGCTGGTATCGATCCAAAGCTACCTTCGCTACAATCAAGCGCGGCACTAGAAGAGGCAAAACTTGCGGTACTGCGTGCTCAAAGCAGTATTTTACAGTCGCGTAATGCGTTGCAGTTTTTGGTAGGCTCGCCTATTCCAAGCTCGTTGCTACCAGCTCCTGCGGTCAGTAACATCACTACTCATGAGATCTTCAATGCCGGACTCCCAAGCGAGCTACTGCGTTATCGTCCTGATGTCTTGCAAGCTGAGTACAATCTAAAAGCAGCTGGCGCTAATATCGCTGTTGCCCGCGCCGCCTACTTCCCCACTATTAGTCTGGCAACCAATGTCGGCGTCAGTAGTGGTAAGTTAGACGACTTATTTAGCAGTGATGCGTTTGGCTGGTCATTTGGGCCTAATATCAGCGTTCCTATCTTTGATGCTGGGCGCTTAGATGCCAATTATGATGTGGCAAAAATCGAGCGCGAGCAAACTTTAGCCAATTATGAGCGCTCTATCCAAACCGCCTTTCGCGAAGTCTCTGACGTACTTGCCACCAGAGCTACTTTAGGCGAGCAGCTAGCGGCACAGTATCGTTTGCAAGACAACTTTGATCAGACTTATGAGATTGCTAATGCTCGCTTTAAAGCAGGTATCTCTAACTACTTAGACGTTCTTGATGCGCAGCGTTCATTGTTCTCTACTCAGCAAGGCATTCTTAATTTAGAGCTACAAAAAATCATTAGCCAAATAGAGCTGTATCAAGCCTTAGGTGGCGGTGCCAATTTAGAGGTACCAACGGCTATTCCAGTACCGCAGTACACCAACTTAGCGCAAATAGCTAGCTTCCCCACTAAGAACAATGCTGAAGCAAAAGCGGCCTACGCTGTGGAAGCTGCCAGCTCTGCTCGTGTGGCATCATTACAAGAAGCTATTGATATCAAACAATCCAAAACGCCAGCAACGGCTGTTTTTGATCCTAAAGCTATCGTTGATGTTGATAAAGATGGTGACGCGGATGCCGCTGTCGGCACTATTATCCAAGATACGCCCGTTGAACAGGTGCCTATCACTCAGATTATCGAGCCTTAATAAGTTAGCTAGTCGCTATGCTAACGCTACAATAATGATGACTGGTTTTTTACAAACAGCTCTACCCATTCGGTGGGGCTTTTTGCTTTTTTATGCTACCTTTAACTAGAGCTAGTTTTGAAACTGTTAAAGCCATACCTCCTCTTAAAATAACAAAGGAAAAACAATGTCTTATACTTTTAATCGCCAATATCCTGCTACGCGTCTGCGTCGCTTACGTTTTAATGATAATGTGCGCTCAATGATCCGCGAAGTTGAGCTACATCCTAAGCATTTTATCGCTCCAGTCTTTGTATTAGAAGGCAGCAATCAGCGTGAGGCCGTTGCTAGTATGCCAGGTGTCGAGCGCTTATCGATTGATTTATTGATTAAGCACGCCAAAGAGCTATTAGCTGAAGGGGTCACCACTATCGATATTTTCCCCGTTATCGATAACTCGTTAAAAACCCCGGATGGTAAGTCTGCTTATGATGAAAACGGGTTAAGTGCGCGCGCGGTGAAAGCGCTCAAAGATGCTGTGCCTGAGATGGTAGTGATGACTGATGTGGCCTTAGACCCTTATACCTCGCACGGCCAAGACGGCTTGCTCGATGACTCAGGTTACGTCATCAATGATGAGACCGTAGAGGTGCTAGTCAAGCAAGCCTTAGTTCATGCGCGCGCAGGTGCTGACATCATCTCGCCAAGTGATATGATGGATGGCCGTATCAAAGCCATGCGTGATGCGTTTGAGGGCGAGGGCTTTGTCAATACCGCTATCATGGCCTACTCTGCCAAATACGCCTCTGCTTATTACGGACCTTTTCGTGACGCGGTCGGTAGCGCCGGTAACCTAAAAGGCGGGCATAAAAAGCAATACCAGATGGACTTTGGTAATCGTGCTGAGGCGCTGCATGAAGTGGCGATGGATATCAATGAGGGCGCGGATATGGTGATGATTAAGCCCGGTCAGCCGTATCTGGATCTGATCCGCGAAGTCAAAAACACTTTTGGCGTACCGACTTTCGCTTATCAAGTCTCAGGCGAATACGCGATGCATATGGCGGCGATCCAAAACGGCTGGCTCACCGATGCAGTTATTTTAGAGTCATTAATTGGCTTTCGCCGTGCTGGCGCTGATGGGATCTTGACTTACTTTGCGCTTGAGGCGGCTCGTCAATTAAACAATGCTTAATCTCACCTTTATAAAGTTTTAGCTTAATGCCAAGCGCTAATTGATGCCCTTCAGTTAGCGCTTTTGTATGAACGCATCATTATCTATCTGCTCCCAAAAGGCGGCGCTTTTGCTTTATAATAACCCACCATATTTGCGCGCACCTTGGTAGCAGTTACCTCATTTTATAGCGCTAATTATGACGTAAATTCGCTTTTGCCCTACTTTTCCCAAAGGTCACACTATGAGTCAACTCAATCCTAGACAACAAGAAGCCATGCTGTATGTATCCGGGCCGCTACTGGTATTGGCAGGAGCAGGCTCAGGTAAGACTTCGGTCATTACTCGTAAGATTGCCTATCTTATCGAAGAATGTAATATGCCAGCTGAGAGGATTACCGCGGTGACTTTTACCAATAAAGCGGCGCGGGAGATGAAAGCGCGGGTCAGCAAATTACTGCCCAGTGAAAAGACGCGCGGCTTAACGGTATCCACCTTTCACCAGTTTGGTTTGCAGTTTTTGCGTTATGAGCTGATTCATACGCCGCTCAAAGGTAATTTCTCCATCATGGATAGTGACGATAGTAAGCGGCTGTTGATGGAGCTGATGATGCGCGATAACCTATCAGGCGCTGAGAGTCGCGAGCTAGTGGGTAAAGCGATTAAGATGATCTCTGATTGGAAAAACGATCTCATTGAGCCGGATCAGGCGATGGAGACGTTAGATGATCCAGAGGATATGATTTTTGCCACTTTATATGCTTTATATGAGCGAAATTTGCGCGCTTATAACGCCGTTGATTTTGATGATTTGATTGTATTACCCACTAAGATATTGCGTGAAAATACGGAGCTGCGCGATAAATGGCAAAACCGGATTCGCTATTTGCTAGTCGATGAGTATCAAGATACCAATACTGCGCAGTATGAGATGATCAAGTATCTCGTTGGGCCGCAAGGGCGCTTCACTGTCGTGGGTGATGATGACCAATCTATCTACGCTTGGCGCGGCGCCAAACCTGAAAACATGGCGCTACTCAAAGAGGATTTTCCAAAACTCAAAATCGTCATGCTGGAGCAAAACTACCGCTCAACCAGTCGTATTTTGACCTCGGCTAACGCCGTCATTACCAATAACGAGCATCTGTTTGAAAAAAAGCTGTGGTCTGATAAAGGTCAAGGCGAGAAAATCCGCATTATTAATTGCCGTAACGACGATGATGAAGCCGAGCGCGTGGCCAAAGAGATTGCCACGCACAAATTACGCTTTGGTAATGAGTGGGAAGATTACGCGGTGCTCTATCGCAGTAATTTTCAAGCGCGAATGTTGGAGGCTAACCTGCGCCAATTACAAATTCCTTATAAATTATCTGGCGGTCAGTCTTTTTTTTCGCGTAGCGAGATAAAAGACGTCATGGGCTATTTGCGCCTGATATTGAACCCTGAAGATGATAGTGCTTTTTTGCGTATTATTAATACCCCAAAGCGCGGTATGGGACCGGCAACTTTAGAAAAACTAGGCCTATTTGCGCAGGAGCATAGTATCTCCCTGCTGGCCTCTTGTACTCACGGCGGCCTCACGCATGTATTACCTAGCAAGGCTTATAGCACCTTAAAAGAGTTTGGCGATTTTATTGAGCACTATACTCGCGAGCTCGATCAACATCCTGATCCGGTGCCTATCGTACGCCAGATGATCGATGAGACTGGCTACATTGATTTTGTGCGGAGCGACTCAAAGACCCCTCAGCAAGAAAAAAACCGTATCGATAACATTGATATGCTCTATACCAGTATTCAGTCCTTAATCAATCGCGCCGAGGAAGATGAAGATCGCACGATTGATACGATTATTCGTAAATTAGTGCTGCTAGATATGCTCGAGCAGCAGCAAGAAGAGGAAAACACCAATAAAGTTAACTTGATGACGTTACATGCAGCAAAGGGGCTGGAGTTTAACTACGTCTATATCATGGGTTTAGAAGAAGAGATGCTACCGCACCGTAACTCGATCCTCAGCGAGACGGTTGAGGAGGAGCGGCGCTTGATGTATGTTGGCATCACTCGCGCGCGTCGTGAGTTGACGCTAACCTTAGCGGCGCAGCGCCGAGCAGGTGGTCAGATGCGCGTTACCTCCGAGTCGCGGTTTTTGGATGAGCTGCCAGAGGATCATATCGATTGGCCGGCCAAAGCCAAGAAGAAAAAAGCCAGCAAAGATCCCGCTGCCGTTGCCGATGAGTACTTAGCAAATATTCGTGCTTTGTTAGGCAATCGTTAACTATTAATCGCTATCATTTTTGGATCAGTTATGCCCGTCCCTACCCCTAGTCCTGAGAGCACGCCAACCTTACAGCCTGATTACAATCCGCTGGAGTATAGTGCTGAGTATAAATTATTATACTTACAGGATTTGGTAGCCAATGATAAGTTTCAGGCTATAAATGAGTTTTTGGCTAAGCAGTCTGAGTACGAGATTGCCAACCTTTTAGAGTCTTTTCCTACGCCAGATCGTAAGATGATTTGGGCGCAGGTTCCAGAAGATATCAGAGGTGAGGTACTAGCAGAGCTAGAGGTTGATACTCGCCAGCCGCTGCTAGAGAACGTCTCCTCGCAAGAGATATCGTTATTAACGCAAGATCTAGATGCACAGGATATCTCAGAGATTTTAGAGACGGTTACTGAGACAGTACGTAGCTCAGTAATGGCAACTCTGGATGAAGAGGTTCGGGTTCAGGTCAATAAGCTTGACACCTATGAGGACTGGGAAGTGGGTAGCTACATGGATCCCGATATCATTCAGGTGCATGATAATGTCACTTTAGCGGAAGTTCAAGCTTGGCTACGAGCTGAGGAGGATCTGCTCGATGATCAAAGCCAAGAGCTATTGGTGGTTGATCAAAGCCAGCAGTTATTAGGACTGCTTAGTCTGGTCGATTTGATTAAGCACGATCAACAGGCAATGGTAGCCAACTTTATTGATAATGCGATTACTATCAATGATAGATTGGATATTACCGATGCCGCGGCTATTTTTCGCTCAGAAGATATCCGCTTTGCCCCTGTCATCAACAGTCATGGCGAGCTAGTAGGACAATTGAACGGCGAGGATATCATGGAGATTATCCAAGATGACGTCGATAGCACCATGCGTAATCTAGCGGGTGTTAGCCAAGACGACGAGCTGTTTGCGCCTATTTTGGACAGTGCTAAAAGCCGCAGTATTTGGTTAGGGATTAATCTAGGCACCGCGCTGCTAGCTGCAGCGGTCATCGGTCAGTTTGAAGCGGTTCTGGCAAAAGTCGTGGCGCTCGCTATCTTGATGCCAGTGGTGGCGAGCATGGGCGGTATCGCTGGCTCGCAGACGTTAACTGTAGTGATCCGCGGTATGGCTATGGGTCAAATCGGGGGGTCTAACCGCGTTTGGCTACTGAATAAAGAGCTGTGGGTAGGCGCTATTAACGGCATGATTTGGGCTATTATTATGGCAGGTATTGCTCAGCTTTGGTTTCATGATGTTAAGATTAGCGCGGTCATTGGCTGCGCTATAGCTATTAATATGACCGCCGCTAATGTCTCAGGAATTAGTATCCCTCTTATTTTGAAGCGCATGAATATCGACCCTGCTTTATCAGCGTCAGTCATTTTGACTACTGTTACTGATATCGTCGGCTTTATGTCGTTTTTAGGGCTAGCGAGTATTCTTATTCTCTAAATCTCTACTCTCAAGCCAGCTAACTAGAGCTTTATTTTTATTAAAAATTACCCATAAATTTTATAACCTATTAAGTGAGTAAGCTATGCAAGCGGTGCAAGTCAAAGTATTAAACGCCAAAATCATCGAAGATAAAGCCTTTTCACTACCCACTAGAGCAACTGATGGCTCAGCGGGTATTGATTTGCGTGCTTGTATCGATGAGCCTTTAACCATAAAAGCAGGCGAGACTCATCTAATCGGTACTGGCTTAGCGGTATATATCGCTGACCCTAACTTTGCTGGGATGATTTTGCCGCGCTCAGGTCTCGGTCATAAACATGGTATTGTATTGGGTAATTTAGTAGGCTTGATAGACGCCGACTATCAAGGCGAGCTGATGGTTAGCATCTGGAATCGTAGTCACGATGATTTTGTATTGAATCCAAGCGAGCGCATGGCGCAGTATATCGTAGTGCCTGTGGCGCGTCCGGAGTTTGAAGTTGTCACTGACTTTAGTGATACCAGCGCGCGCGGCGCAGGCGGCTTTGGTCATTCAGGTCGCCAGTAGTTCAATAGCTCAGCCCCTTAAAACCATCATAAAGCGCTAGTAAAAAATAACTCTAATCGCAAAGCCGTAATTTTTGTCTGATATTTGCCTAATAATAGATAGGAGGTCGTTTAATACTATGAAAACACTGCCTTCTTTTGCGGCTCAACAAGGGTTATTTCGTGCTTATGATATTCGCGGCGAGCGTCAGTACTTTACTACTGATTTTGTCGCCGCTTTAGCAGTAGTGTTTGCTCAACTTTATAAGACTCAAAGCTACTATTGTCAAAACTCTTATTCTAAAAGCCTTTATTGCAAAACTCTTTATCCTAAAAGCGCTTGTCAAGACAGCTACTTATTAAGTAATAAAGCCGATACTAAGGCCAAAGCTACCACAGTGGTTATCGGTTTTGATGTGCGAATTGGTAGTGAGGCTATTGCCAATACGCTAGCCGATACTCTACAAAACAAAGGTTTAATAGTTATTAATTTGGGACTGGTGACTACACCAATGATGGCCTTTTGGGCACAGCAATATGACGGTCACGGCATTATGGTGACCGCGAGCCATTCTGCCAAAGATACTTTAGGGATTAAATGGT
Source organism: Psychrobacter sp. (assembly GCA_029267175.1). Lineage (GTDB taxonomy): Bacteria > Pseudomonadota > Gammaproteobacteria > Pseudomonadales > Moraxellaceae > Psychrobacter. The sequence continues at coordinate 54,801 of JARIDJ010000080.1, forward strand.
TACTGAGTAATACCTCACCTAGTAGCTTAGAGATTCAAAGCCTTTATCAGCAGCTTAGCCAAGCACAAATACTAGCTGATGCCAAACAAAACCACACTACTGACCTGCCAGCCCCGCTTATCGCTAATCGTTATATCGAGGCTATTACCCAAGCACTCAAAACTATCTATCAGCGCAATATTAATACATCACCAGCTACAACTAGCGATAAGCTCAATTTAACCTTAGTGATTGATTGTATGAATGGCGCAACTAGCAATGTTGCTCAGCCATTATTTGCGCGTTTTTGTCAGCGCGTTATTATGCTAAATGATACTGCTAACGGTGATTTCCCTATTGGCAACCCCGATCCTACCGAGCCTAATCGCTTAGCTGAGCTGCAACAAGCGGTTATCGTCCATCAAGCCGATATGGGCTTTGCCTTTGATGGCGATGGCGATCGGCTTATGATCGTTGATAATAGCGGCAAAGTGATTGTCGCTGATCACTTATTATATTTATTAGCACAAGTAGCTATCACTGATAGACCAGCCCATACCGCACTGTCCGCGCCAAAAGTTTTATTTGACATAAAATGCTCTCATCATCTGCCTCATTTGCTTAATGAGCTTGGAGCGGTAGCGATGATGACTAGGACAGGAAGTAGCTTACTGCGTCAACAGCTACAAGCCTCCAAGCATGAGCAAGCGCCTATCTTTGCAGGTGAGTTATCAGGACATTTTATCTTTAATGACGGCTATTTTATCGCTTATGATGACGCGATGTACGCAGGCTTACGGCTACTACATTGGTTGGCTTATACTGCTCCTACCTTAGATATTTTGGTGCCTACTATTAGTGACATCTCTGATGATAATCTAGGCGCTAATATATTGACCGCTACTGACGTCTGGGGCGAGCCTAGAGCTAGTATTCCGCCTTATCAGCTAACCGATATTACCCAAAAACTACCTACTTTAGTCAGTAGCGCTGATCATTATCTGCCTTTGAGTCAGTCTTTTTTGGCCCAAAATAATAGTAATAGCTGTACCTTTATTGAGCATTTAGTAGAATACTGTCATTATCTACTGCGTTTAGTGCATGATGAGCCACAAGATAATGCGACAGCTAAGAGAGCGATGCAAGAGACTATATTTGCGCAATCAATATCTTGTCAGTGCTTTAGCGCTAAAGCTCCTATGCTAAAGACTAAAAGCGAGGCTGAGCGAATATTACCGCTAGAGACTCGTTTATCTACTATAGATGGCTTACGTTTAGACTTCGCCCATGGTTTTGGTGTACTACGCCGCTCTAACACTAGTAACAGTCTGACGGTACGCTTTGCAGGAGATAGCCGGGCAGAGATGCAAAAAGTAAAAGCGCGTTTTGTCACGCTCTGTCAGCTGTTTGATAAGGATTTAGCGGCGCAAATGGATGCTATAGAAGCGGTATAACTAGTATAAAAACTTTGTTTCATTCTTAAAAATAACTATCAAACACAATCCTTAACTATAAAATCAAAACCCTATGTTAGGAGTTTCTCATGTCCCTTAACTTTGCTGATGCCAAAACCACTGCCGAAGTCTTAACCACTGCCTTACCTTATATTCAACGCTTTGTTGGTAAGCTCATTGTCGTCAAATACGGTGGTAATGCTATGACCGACCCTGAGCTTGAAAGCTCGTTTGCTCGAGATATCGTGCTATTAAAAACGGTTGGTCTTCATCCGGTCGTCGTGCATGGCGGTGGCCCTCAAGTCGACACTTTGCTAAAAGAGCTAGGCCGCACCTCCAAGCGTATCGATGGTATGCGCGTCACTGATAAAAGCACCATGGATATCGTTGAGATGGTGCTGGGCGGCGGTGTCAATAAGTCTATCGTCAGCTTAATTAATAAGCATGGCGGTAGCGCCATTGGCCTGACTGGTAAAGATGCTAATCTGATTCAAGCCAAAAAAATGTCTATGTCAAAGATAGATACTGACGGTATTGAGACGCCAATAGATTTAGGCTATGTCGGTGATGTGGTCAGCGTCAATAAAGACGTCATTAACATGCTCATCGCGTCTAACTTTATCCCCGTTATCGCCCCACTTGGGGTCGATAGTAATGGCGATACTTATAACATTAACGCCGATCTAGTGGCCGGTAAAGTGGCGGAGTTTTTGCAAGCAGAAAAGCTGATGCTACTGACTAATATCAAAGGTGTGTTAGGCCGTGATGGTGAAGTAGTCACCGGTCTCACGCCCAAAAAAGTCGACGCAATGATAGAGGACGGCACTATCTCAGGCGGTATGATCCCCAAGATTCAATGTGCCCTTGATGCGGTACGTAGTGGTGTCAGAAGTGCGGTTATCGTTGATGGCCGCGTGCCCCATGCGACACTGCTGGAGATTTTCACTAATGAGGGCGTTGGTACGCTCATTAGTCGCGAATTGGATTCAGTAATGAATGAACTATAGCCACAACAGTGAGCGCTGCTATGTCATTAACACTGTGGTGTGTGCTTTTTATTATTGAGAGCCTATATTGTTGGTGGATCATTGCCTATGGCGGCGCAAAATGGATAGAAGGCTGGAAGTCGTTTTTTATGATTGAGTGGTTCGCTCTTGATTGGACAGCGGAGCAAATCCGGCTTTATGTGCTGATTATTTGGAGCTTTAGTGTGATTTGGTTTATTTTAGGGATAATAAAGCCCGAACTTAGATTGTTTTAAGTTCGGACTTTATCAAAATATCTCATCAAAAATACAATAAACAGTACGAATATTTATGAAAGAATTGTGTTATTTCTGAGCTAAAGAGTCAAACTCGTCTTCATCAAAACCGCAAAGTAATACGGATTTATCTGCTATTTTACCTGCTACGATTGGACGCTTAATCATACTAGTATTTTCTACTAATAAATCTACAGCGTTATTAGTGTTAGCGTCAGCCGCCTGCTTTTGCGCATCGCTTAACTTCCGCCAAGTGGTGCCGCGCTTATTTAATACTTTCTCTATGCCCAACTCGTTGACCCAGTGTTGTACGCTAGCTTTGTCTATACCTTGCTTTTTATAGTCATGAAAATCATAACTAACGCCTAGCTTACCGAGCTTATTAAACGCTTTTTTCATCGTGCTGCATGATTTTATACCGTAGATAGTGAGGGTCATAATGTTTGCCTATATGATATTAATCTAAAATTAAAGTTCTTGTCCTTGATTACTGCGCTATTATTACGCTGGCCCATCGCATTTTTTGCCGATTTGCGCTATTCTAGCGTATCTAATTTCTTATCAAAATATTCAATCTCGAGCCAACTATGAGCAATACAGTGACATCTGATCAAACCGAAAATAATTATTATAACCCGCAAGCGATAGAAAGTGCGCAGCAAGCTAAATGGGCGACCGATAAGCGCTTTGAGGTCGGTAATGAGCCAAGCGATAAACCGAGTCGCTATATGTTATCGATGTTTCCTTACCCTAGTGGCAAGCTGCATATGGGCCACGTGCGTAACTATACCATCTCTGACGTGCTGAGCCGTTATTACCGTCTAAAAGGGTTTGAGGTTATGCAGCCGATGGGCTGGGATGGTTTTGGCCTGCCTGCCGAAAACGCGGCCATTGCCAATCGGAAGCCGCCTGCCCAGTGGACTTTTGCTAATATTGACAATATGCGCGCGCAACTCAAATTATTAGGCTTATCGATCGATTGGTCACGCGAGTTTGCCACCTGCGATCCTGAATATTATCAGTGGGAGCAGTGGCTGTTTTTGCAACTTTATAAAAAGGGCCTCGTCTATAAGAAGCTTGCGACCGTTAACTGGGATCCGGTGGACAATACGGTACTAGCTAACGAACAAGTCATCGACGGTAAAGGCTGGCGTAGTGGCGCGCCGGTTGAGAAACGCGATATCCCGATGTACTACTTCAATATCACTGAATACGCGGACGAGCTGCTTGATGATTTGGATCAACTAGAGGGTCATTGGCCCTCAGAAGTGCTAACCATGCAGCGCAATTGGATCGGTCGTAGTGCTGGGATGGAGGTGCATTTCCCTTATGAATTAGAAGGTCAAGATAATACGCTTGATGTCTTTACTACCCGTCCGGATACTTTAATGGGCGTGACTTACGTGGCGGTTGCCGCTGAGCATCCATTGGCGCAATACGCCGCTGAAAAGGATGAAGTCATTGCTCAGTTTAATGCTTTGTGCAAAAAAGGCTCTGTCGCCGAAGCTGATTTAGCCAAAGCTGAAAAGATCGGTATGGACACTGGCTTGACGGTTACTCATCCGCTAACGGGCGAGGAGCTGCCAGTTTGGGTCGCTAATTATGTACTGATGAGCTATGGCTCAGGCGCGGTGATGGCGGTGCCGGCGCACGATGAGCGTGACTATGAATTTGCTACCAAATACAACTTACCTATTAAGCAGGTGATTGACGTACCAGCAGGTTATTTTGATGCGGCTAGGTTAGAGGCTAAAAAAGAGGGCTCTGAGGTCAATCTGGCTTATACTGAGCGCAATACGCTAGTTAATTCAGGCGAGTTCGATGGTATGGACTTTGAGCAGTCTTTCGAGGCGATGCTAGCGAAGCTTGAGCCACTAGGCCTTGCCAATAAAAAAATCCAGTTCCGTCTGCGTGATTGGGGCGTATCGCGCCAGCGTTATTGGGGCTGCCCTATCCCTATGGTCAACTGCGAGCACTGCGGCACTGTACCGGTCGAAGAGCAAGATTTGCCTGTGGTGTTGCCAACTGACGTGGTTCCAGATGGACGCGGCAATCCGCTAAAAAATATGCCGGAGTTTGTCAATACTACTTGCCCTAAATGCGGTAATGCTGCCGAGCGCGAGACTGATACCTTTGATACTTTTGTCGAATCAAGCTGGTATTACGCCCGTTTTGCCAGTCCGCATGACAACCAAAACATGGTCAATAAGTCAGCGGCTAATAAATGGTTGCCGGTTGATCAATATGTCGGCGGTGTTGAGCACGCGGTGATGCATCTGCTTTATGCGCGTTTTTTTCATAAGCTGATGCGCGATGAAAACTTAGTCTCAGGCGATGAGCCGTTCAAAAACCTGATGACCCAAGGTATGGTACTTGCCGGTACCTTTAATCGTACCAATAGCGATGGCAGCACGACTTACTACTTTGCCGATGATGTCGATATCGATTATAACGAGCGCGGTCAACCCATCAAAGCTATCCTCAAAGCCGACGGGCAACCGGTGACTATTGGCAAAATCGAGAAGATGTCTAAGTCAAAAAATAACGGCGTCGATCCACAAACCACTATCGATCAATATGGTGCGGATACCGTTCGTCTGTATACGCTATTTACCGCGCCTGCTGATCAAACGCTTGAGTGGTCAGATGACGCACTAAAAGGCCCTTATAATTTTGTCAAAAAAGTCTGGCGTCTGACTAACGATCATATTGAGGCGTTAAATACCGCTAACTTAGAGCTGCAAGCATTAAATAATCAGCCGTTAAATACGGACAGTCTCAGCCGCGAAGCTAAGAATTTACGCCGTAAGACCCATGAGACAGTCGCCAAAATCGATAAAGACTTAGGCGAGCGTTTAGCCCTAAACACGCCAGTATCTAGTCTTATGGAGCTTGCCAATGAGCTGACTAGCTTCAAAGCTAAGGGCGAGCAAGACTTGCAAGTTCAGCACGAAGCGCTGATAGATCTGCTTATTATGCTGTCAGTCTACGCCCCACATGCTGGTGAGCATCTGCTTGAGCAATTAGGTATAGACACCATGAGCATGAGCTACCCTGCCCTTGATGCGAGCGCCTTAGTACAAGATATGGTAACTATGGTGGTGCAGGTCAACGGTAAGGTGCGCGGCAAAATGGAAGTCGCGCCTAACAGTGATCCTAAGCTACTAAAAGCTCAAGCCCGTAGTATGGATAGCGTGGCTAAGTTTCTCACCGGCGAGATCAAAAAAGAGATCGTTGTGCCTAATAAACTAGTCAATATTGTGGTTGTCGGCTAACTGGTGCCGTTTTTTATTAAACTTTTTATTAAGTAGTGGCGTTTTAGGCTTTTTTAGCAATTAAGGATAGTAATTATGGCGTATCAACCGCAAAAAGCGCAATTATTAACACTGGCAAAAAGCACAGTTGTCACTACAGTAAAACACAGTGTTGCCAAAAAGATAGCTACCTCGTTGCTAGCAGCGCTGCCTATGGTGACGATAATAGCGGCAGCCACTAGTTTGACGGGCTGCGGCTTTCACCTGCGCGGCTATGATGTGCCATTACGTTTTGAAGTTGCCAAAACAGCGGTTATTATCGAGGATAACCGTCTGTCTTTTCCGTTAAAGCTGCCCCTTACCAGACGCTTAGAGAGTTTAGGGATTGAGGTCGTTGACGGGATTAGTATGATCGAGCGCGCTGCTAATAGCACGGCTAACCATACTAGTGCTGAGCAAATCGCTACTATTAAAGTCGATAACCTGCGTTTTAAGCGCTATGAGTTAGTCGGAGTTTTGACTGAGATTCGTCTAGTGCTCTCCGCTGATGTCACTTATAATAGCTATCAAAACGGTCAACCTGTGACGCTGACCAATCCTATCCAAGTTGAGCGTAGCTATCAGTATAATGAGGCGTCAGTGAGCACCGATGATCAGCAGGGCAATCAGATTCGAGATTGGCTCTATGATAGTCTGGCTCGCCGGATTACCGATCAATATGTGGCTATTGACTTACCAAAAGTCGCTCCTGATACCCGTAAAGCTTCAGCTCTAATAAATCCCTAATCACTAGCTGTTAATAACCACTAGCTGTTGATAATCACTATCTATTAACAAAACGAACCTCGTTATACCGCTAACCTCTAACTGTTAATCCTACAAGCATTGGCATACTAATTTTAGCGCTTAGATTAGTTTGCATTTGCTGAACTGGTGACTCACCTGCTATGACGCAATCTTTTTTACAAGCTTACCCCAAACTATTGCAGCCTTCGGCTGCGGTAGCTGGCTTGTGGCTGGCGCATGGAGATGAGCCGCTATTACAGCAGTGGCTTGTTGACGCGCTACGTCCGCATTGGCAGGCACAAAATTATGCCATAAAACGTATTGAGCTGATATCGGTAAAGACGTGGCAAGAGGTATTGTCCGAGCTCAGTAGCCTATCGCTATTTGATGATGCTAGCGCCCTGATAGTGACGGGTAATCATAAGCCTGATAAAGAAACTATCGCTGAGCTTGAGCGATTTGCACTTGAGGCGCAGACGGGCGTTCACAGTCATAGCTTATTGTGGCTGACGCCAAAGCAGGATAAGCGCAGTCAGAGTAGCAAATGGTTCGCCCCTTTTGCTAAGTACGGTCAAATTATTGATTGCAATTTTTATGATGAGCGCGCGCGCCAGCAGCTCTTGCAAGTGCAAGCAGAACAATTTGGCTTACGCTTATCGGCGGAGGCGTGGCAGCTACTGATGTCACATACCGAGCATCATCTGCTCAGCGCTTATCAAACCTTATGGCGACTGTCCTATCTGTTTGCGCCGCAGTTAGTTGATCATGGTGATAATAAAAACCTAGCCCTGGATATCAATGACTTACAAGCGGCTTTAGTTAGTGACGCGCAGTTTAGTGTGTTTGATTTATCCGATGCCATGCTTGCCGGAAAGAGCTCGCAAGTAGCAAAAATCATTTATCAGCTCAAAGCCACAGATGAGCCAACTACCCTAGTACTTTGGGCAATAGCCAAAGATATGCGGCTCATTTTGGCCTTGATGGATGGGCAAGATCCACAAAGCTTAGGTATTTGGCGCAGTAAACAAAGCCTATATAGCCAAGCCTGCCGCCGACAATTGACCGCACAGACCGCTCTTTGGCCGGATCTACTCTATCGCTGCGATCAAGCCATTAAAGGCCTTATTCGTCAGCCAGCTTGGGAGTTGTTATTACAAGCAGCGCTTGAATTGTCAGGGCGCAAATTATTTGCCGTTTGATTTATCCGATAAGTTTTGCCGCACCTTTTGGCTATACTCCTCCTATTTATTCTACCGCTTGACTAGCTTAACCTTTCGCAAACTAATTACCATTTCAATTTGTAGATGAAGTCTTTACTATAGTCAAAACTGTTTTGATTGTAAGTGGACTCTGAGTATGCGCAAAATCACCAAAAAGTCAGCTATTAAATGGGGCATTATTGCCTTAATTATTTTGGCACTTATCGTTTTAGCTTACAGAACCTTTAAGCCTACTGAGGAGCTACCTAATTATATTACCGCTACCGCTGAGATTGGCGATATCGAAAACAACGTTATGGCCTCCGGTAAAGTCAAAGCTTTAAATAACGTTGATGTTGGCGCTCAGGTCTCAGGTGAAGTCAAACGCCTCTATGTTGAAGTGGGTGATGAGGTCAAAAAAGGCGATCTGATTGCACAAATTGATCAAGTCACTCAAAAAAACAATTTAACTAATCAACAAGCCAGCCTTGAGCAAAGCGAAGCAGCTATTCAAAGTGCGCAGGCAGAATTTTTGAGTCGGCAGGCCAGTTTAAAAAGCGCTTATGCCGATCTTAATAGTCGCCAGTCTGAGTATAAGCAAGCTCAGTCAGACTTTGCCCGTCTAAAAGACTTAGTGGCCATCGATGCCATCTCGCAGCAAGAATATGATACGCAAGCGACGCGGGTCGCCACCGCAAAAGCAGCGGTAGATAACGCGCGCGCGGCTATCGATAATGCTAAAGCAGCCATTGTCACCACTAAAGCCAATATTAATAGTCAAAAAGCGGCTTTACGCAAGTCGCAAACCAATGTCGATACCGCCCAAGAGGATCTTAGCTACACCACTATTCGCGCGCCGATGGATGGCACTATAGTTTCCATCACCACCGAACAAGGCACCACCGTCAACGCCAATCAAACCGCGCCTACTATCGTTACTTTAGCCGATCTCTCCACTGTCCGTATTAATGCGCAAATCTCCGAGGCCGACGTTATCAATGTCAAAGCTGGCATGCCTGTTTATTTCAATGTTATTGGTAATCCTGACCAAAAGTTCGATGCAACCCTAAAAGCTATTGAGCCCGCCCCAGAGCGCATTAGCGATACTAGCTCTACCGATTCTGCCATCTATTATGTCGGCTACATTGAGGTTCCTAACACTGAGCGCCGCTTTCGTATCGATATGACCGCGCAGGTCTATATCGTAGTTAATGAGGCCAAAAACGCATTATTAATTCCTTCCGCGGCCCTACAACCTGCTAGCAAAGCTAGAAAGGGACAAGACTCAAACGCTAAGAGCGCCAAAGCTACTACTCAGCCTACTGATGCTATAAATAACGACAAAAATGCTAAGCCAAATACTAGCGCTAATCAAAACCGTGAAGATATTACTACGGCAAGCGTTCGGGTACTAAAGGACAATGGCGAAGTCGTTGAGCAAAGAGTCACTGTTGGGATTAATAACCGCGTTAACGCACAGATTCTTAGTGGTCTTAAAGAAGGAGACGTAGTTATCCTAGGCGAGGAAGACAAAAAAAGCGGCAGACCCTCGTTTTAGTAGTAAGCCTTAGGCTGAGATAAAACCCCCTAGCGTTTAGCGTTGCTATATAAGTAATAAGCAGTATTAAATAGGCAGTATGGTCAATGAACAACCAAAACCTGAGTTCTAATAACACCGCTCCTTTGATGCAAGTCAACGGCCTCATAAAAGAGTTTAAGGCAGGCGAGCAAGTCATTCGCGTGCTGCATGATATCGACTTGACTATCTATCAAGGTGAGATGGTCGCTATCATCGGTCAATCAGGCTCTGGCAAATCCACCCTGATGAACATCTTAGGCTGCTTAGATCAAGCCACGGCAGGCGAGTATAAGATATTTGGCAAGTCAGTTAGCCGTTTGGACTCGGAGGAATTAGCTAAATTGCGCCGTGAGCACTTTGGCTTTATCTTTCAGCGTTATCATCTACTAGGCGATATCAATGCTCGTGATAACGTGGCGGTTCCAGCGGTTTATGCTGGTATGGATGGAGAGGCTCGTAGCGCGCGCGCTGAGCAATTATTAGCCGATTTGGGCTTAGCAGATAAAGTCTATAATCGGCCTAACCAGCTCTCTGGCGGTCAGCAGCAGCGGGTCTCTATTGCTCGCGCCTTAATGAATGGCGGCGATATTATCTTGGCTGATGAACCCACTGGCGCGCTAGATAGTAAGTCTGGCGACGATGTGATGCAAATCTTGCAAGACCTAAACGCGCAAGGTCATACTATTATTATGGTCACCCACGATCCGCATTTAGCGGAGCAAGCCGAGCGCGTAATTGAGCTAAAAGATGGTTACAAAATCGCTGATTATCAAACCTCTCATTATAAACCCACTGACAGGCAGCCTGAGCCTATTTTGGGTCAACATCGTAAAAGCGCTATTGGGAGTTTTATTGATCGCTTATTTGAAGCTTTTAAGATGTCACTACTTGCCATGCGCGCGCATAAGATGCGAACTTTATTGACCATGCTAGGCATTATTATCGGTATTGCTTCGGTGGTCTCGGTAGTCGGGCTCGGTAAAGGCTCACAAGAGCAGATTCTCACTAATATCAGCTCTTTAGGTACCAATACCATCACCGTCAGTGATGGTTATCCTTATGGCGATCCAAGGCGTCAGTATAATGATGATAATTTGACTCCAGAGGATGCACAAGCGGTCGCTGATCAGCCTTACGTCGTTAGCGTCAGTCCGCAGCTCGATAGTAATATGAGCGTGCGCTACCGCAATATTCAAGAAGCCGCTAGCATTAGCGGTGTCGGACAAGACTATTTAGAGGTGACTAACGAAACCTTGGTACAAGGTCAAGGCTTTGATGAGCAAAGTATTTTACGCCGTACTCAAGATGTCATCATTGATGATAGCGCCAAACGTACCTTTTTTGCTGATGTTGATAATCCTATCGGTGAGGTGGTACTTATCGGTAGCGTACCAGGACGGATCATTGGCGTATTAGCGCCTAACGAGGGCGGCTTTGGTCGCGGTAGTGTTGACACTCCTACCCTATATATTCCTTATACGACTATGATGTCGCGTATTAAAGGCAGTCCTTATATTGAGCGTTTTGTGGCTTTGATTGATGATAGTATCTCCTCTGCCGCTGCAGAGTCCGCGATATCCACTTTGATTGAGGGTCGCCACGGTGTCGATGACTTTCGTATTCGTAACTCCGACTCCATTCGCCAAACCATCGAATCCACTACCGCTACGCTAACGCTACTTATCTCCTCTATTGCTATTATCTCACTAATTGTCGGCGGCATTGGTGTCATGAATATCATGCTAGTCTCCGTCACTGAACGTACTAACGAGATTGGCGTACGTATGGCGGTAGGTGCGCGGCAAAGCGATATTTTACAGCAGTTCTTAATTGAGGCGATACTGGTCTGTATTTTGGGCGGGCTATTAGGCATTGGCCTAGCCTTTGCTATTGGCGAGCTGATCAACCGTGTTGGCGGTGATAGCTTCAAAGTCATCTACTCTCCCACCTCCATTATTGCCGCTTTTGTCTGCTCAACGCTCATCGGTATCGTCTTTGGCTTCTTGCCTGCTCGTAATGCTGCAAGATTAGATCCTGTGGAAGCGTTATCTAGAGACTAGCTAAAACTATAATAAAAGATAAATGAATGCGGCAAACAACGCTCTATAGTAGAAGCAAATGTAAATAATTCATCCACTTTATGCTAGATTTAGATTTTTTTTTGATATGGGGTTGTAATTATCCTTAGAATATATATAATGTGCTCTCACGTTTAGGGATACAAATTATCTAAAGGTGAATTAGAGAAAGCTTTGCGAATCACTTAATATTTAGACTTAAGTTACTAGTAAAGTTTTTAGAATTTTCCCTTTAAGGAAAATTCTCTTGCGAAGCTAAAATTGCAGCATTATTTATAAAGTTGTGTTTAGATGCAAGACCTTTTGGAAATCCTATTTAAAGGATTTCCCTTGCAGAG
>JARIDJ010000001.1 GCA_029267175.1 Psychrobacter sp.
GACGGGTCATCACCCCTTGCGCGTTAGTAGCCTCTAACAATTGATTACGGCTCTCTAAATTAGGGCATACTATGGCATTTAGCCAATAGTTAGAACGCGCGTATTCAGGCTCTTTGACAAACTGAAACTCACTATCGTCAAAAAACTCTTCGTAGCGCTTAGCAATAGCTCTTTTGCTTATAAGCTTTGTTTCTAACTGCTCCATTTGCGCGCAGCCCAAAGCGGCATTCAGATTGGGCATACGATAATTAAAACCCGGCTCATCATGATAAAACTCATAAGCATGGGGTACTTTGGCCGTAGTGGTTATGTGTTTGGCTCTGATGCCATCATTTTCATTTTGACATAACAGCATCCCGCCACCACCAGTAGTAATGACCTTATTACCATTGAAACTTAAAGCCCCAAATCGTCCTAAAGTTCCAGTATGTTTGCCTTTATAATAAGAGCCTAAACTCTCAGCAGCATCTTCGATTAGGGTCAAACTCCACTCTTTACAAACAGCTAGCATCTCGTCAAGTTGCACCGGATGACCAAAGGTATGCATCGGCATTACTGCTTTGATAGCCGCATCGCTTTGTTTGTGACGGCATTGACCATCGTTATCAACTATAGCGTTTTCCTGTAGCCACTCAACTACAGCGTTTGGACATAAGCCAAATGAATCAAGCTCTATATCTATAAAAACAGGCTTTGCTCCCATATGGTACAAAGCATTGCAAGTGGCTACAAAGGTTAAAGCTTGCGTTATTACTAAATCGCCCGCTTTGACATCGGCTAGATTTAGCGCAGTATTTAACGCTGCCGTTCCATTAACAGTAGCAATAGCGCGATTAGTGTGAGTAAAGTCTTGTACCATACCTTCAAAATCATCGACGAACTTGCCGACACTAGACACAAAAGTGCTATCGATAGTCTCAGCGAGATAGGCTTGTTCATTACCATGAAAAGAGGGTGCATGTAAGGGGATAAATTCACTTGTTGAATATATCTCTCTTACTAAACTAATAAGTTGCTTTTGCATTATTTCCTCACATCTTGCTATCAAGATATTTACCGGTTTCTTTATGACCAAAATCAGGAATCATTTTAAAAAACAGTTTAACAATAGAGTCTTTATCCCAAGCAAGATCTTGCTTCATTGCAGTGATAGTGCTTTCAAACTCAAGCAATAATTGGTCATCAAATGCCGCTTGGTTCTTGATTATGCCTAAGTTTTTGAAGCGTTCCATATCAAGAGTTTCTAAATCGGTGAAAAACTCTTCAAAGTCTTTTTCACCTGTAGTATCGCTACCTGTGAATAAACAAGGCCATTTACCTTGCTCAGGCAATGTCTTGGTGAGCTCACGAGCCTCCTCTTCACTGCTACACAGTACTGGCTCAAAACCTTTTTGCTTAAGATATTTGACCGCAATATCTGCAAAGGATATTAAGTGTAAGCTTTCGCTTAATTTAGGGAAGAAGATATCTCTATTATCGCCAAAGATACATGACATAAGGCATAGTTCGCCTGATTCTTGCGGCGTTACAAAATAACGCTTTATATCATTAGGAGCAACGATAGGTTGACGTTTTTCTAGGCGCTGATTGAAACTATGTAATAGTGAACCATCAGAAAAAGCAACATTGGCAAAACGCGCCGTAGAGATATTAATCTCTAAGCTACGACGCATTAAGAACATTTCCATAATACGTTTGGATGCACCCATCATATTTACAGGATTGGCAGCTTTATCAGTAGAAACGCAGAAGTACTTCTTTACTCCAGTATTAATAGACTGCTTTAATGTTTTATCCGTATTAAATATATTGACATCGATCATACGCATTAAAGTATAAGGGTCTTTTTCACTACGAACATGCTTCAATGCTGATAAATTAAGGACATAATCAAACTGCCCATCAGCCTTGATAAAAGCATCATACTCTACTGATCCTATATCCAACGCAAAAGTTTGAAAATCGCCATCAATATAACCAAACGAACTGCGTATGTCGCGGACTAACTCCACCACATTGTTTTCACTGATATCTACAACATGAAGTTTTAGAGGATTACGTTTAAATATTTCTTTTACTACTGCTTGACCAATAGAACCAGCACCTCCTAGCACTAAAAACTTAGAGGTAGAGACTTTTTTATATAACTTTACTTCACAATTTTTAATATCTTCAGTAAATAGTTTTTTATTTCTTCCAATCAAACTTAAAATTGAGTTCATGATAATCCTATCATCTAATAAAATTGAACCAAGGCATTGGATGGCGTTTGTGAGCTATCCACCATGTTAATATGAAGCGGATACCCATAGAAATAGCAAAAGCTATAGCTGCGCCTTCCAAACCCAAAATGCGAACCAAAATAATTAATAAAACTAAATTTAGAATACCTGAACTGATTGAAGCAAATGACAACAGACCCGTTCTTTTAGAGTAGAATATGTAATTAGTAACCATGAGATACATACCTTGAAAACCTTGGCCTAGAGCTAGCCAACCAACCACCTTACCTGCTTCTTTATATTGTTCACCTGCAATTAATACTACTAGTGGCGGACCAATAAAGAAAGACAAAATAACGCCTACCATAATTAAGAAAAACCAAGCGTAAGTGAGTTTGACTATTTGTTGCTTATCCTCCATGACATTAGCAGTAAGTTTCTCAAATAACCACGGAATGTAAGCTTTATTGACGGCATCAAATACGATTCCTATCGCTGCTGTTAGCTGTACAGCAACCATATAAATACCTGCTTCAGCCAATCCAATCTCTTGGTTAATGACTATTCTATCTACTGAAACTAATAAAAAACTACCCGCTATATGAGGAATTAAAGGTATACCGAATTTAAGCGCTTCAGTTAAATAGTCTTTGCGCCATGTAAACACCTTTAATAAGCTATCTTTTTTCAATAGATATAGAGCGATTACTAAAAAAACACTACTTGCTATTATCTGAGCATTTATTCGTCCTTCTGCTCCCTTTAGAAGTAGCACTACCAACAACAAAGATAGCACCATGTTTAACAAACTTTGTGCTATCTGTAATGCACCGTATTTAACAGCTTGTTTTTTTACTTGCCATTGATCTAAACGTATACTTATAATGACACTACAAAAAGCTACTAATACTGCAAATAATATATAAGCAGGTTTCAAACTCAGCCAATCAGAAAATTGATTTTGAAATATGAATAATATCGAAAATACGATTATTGAAAATATTAAGATTAACTGAATACAAGAGCCAATAAATTCAGCTAAATCCTCCTTACTAGTGTCAGTATCGTAGTACTTTCTACCTGCTGCTCCTACAAAGGTAATTCCTACAAAAGCGCTTAATGCCCCTAATAGAACTTGAAACATAGCTACTTCACCATACTCTGCTGGAGTCAAATAGCGAGTCAATATAGGTAATAAAATAAAGGGAATGATAGCGTTGAGAATATTAGAGAATAGATAAATTCCTGCGCCGCTAACAAAGCTGTTCTTTTTTATTATTCTCATACTGACTAAGCTCAATTAACGTACATAAAATATAGTAAGTTACTAAAAAATTTCTATAAACAACGACGACTACTCTAAAAACTTAATATACTCCATTAAAACATAATGAAATACTTATTTTAGCCAGTCGATATCATAGCTTCATTCATACCATAATGAGGCTTCAACAGTCTTTATAATAAAACAATATCAACGGTTATAACCATTGGGATTCTGAGTTTGCCATCGCCAAGTGTCTTGCATCATCTCTTCAACAGACCTTTGAGTAGACCAGCTTAATTGTTGGTGAGCTTTCGTCGCATCAGCGTAACAACTGGCAATATCACCCTCTCTTTTAGCTACTATTTGATAAGGAATTTTGGTATTACTGGCTTTCTCAAACGCTTTTACCATATCTAAAACAGAGTGACCGCTACCAGCTCCTAAATTCCACACGTGATATCCTTGATGACCACTGATATAATCTAACGCACTTAAGTGACCTTCAACCAAATCCATAACGTGTATATAGTCACGTACGCCTGTTCCATCATGGGTATTATAATCATCACCATAGACAGAAAGCTTATCCCTCTTACCGATAGCCACCTGAGCGATATAAGGCAACAGATTATTCGGGATGCCATTAGGATCTTCACCAATCATACCGCTTTCGTGAGCGCCTACTGGATTAAAATATCTTAAGGCTGCTACCGACCAAGTAGGATCAGAGTTGACCACCTGCATCAGCATTTGCTCTACCGCCATTTTGGTATAACCATAGGGATTTGTAGGCATGGACATAGGGCAGTCCTCAGCAATGGGTAAATCATCTGGATCACCATAGACGGTAGCAGAAGAGCTAAACACTATTTTTTTAACGTCAAACTGCTGCATAGCTTGCAATAATTGTAAGCTGCCATTAATGTTATTATCAAAGTACAGCATAGGCTTATCGACGCTTTCACCTACCGCTTTTAGACCGGCAAAGTGCAACACAGCGTCAATATCATAATTATCAAAGATATTATCTAAACACTGATTATCCCTAATATCGCCTTCAATAAAATCACACTGACGGTTACTTAGAGCTTCGACTCTCTTAACAGACTCGTGGCTACTATTTGATAAATTATCTAATACAACGACGTTATGATTCGCTTGCAATAAAGTTAGGAGCATATGTGAGCCAATATAGCCTGCCCCACCAGTCAATAGAATCATAAAATCACCTTATAAAATCTAAAAGTGCTAAATATTTTTACAATTTCAATATCATCAATATTGATCATAAAGATTTTAGCCAACCTCTTTAATAGTTTTAGCATCGTTACAAACTAATGTTTCAGCAGGCGTACCATCCTGATAGCCTGCTACAAAATAGCGAAACTCTTGCTTGAGCCAATCGACATCATAGTGCTGTGCTCTTTTTGCCAGCTCATTTAAGGTCTGCTCAATCTGTGTTAATGGGAAGCTGGACTCCATCGCCTGCATGATCAGCGGATGATCGGTATCTTCCACATTATCTTCGCCGATGATCAGCTCCTCATATAGCTTTTCGCCGGGTCTTAGGCCCGTATAGGTAATCTCTATATCGCCATACGGATGGGTTTGATCTTTTACCTCAAAGCCGCTTAATTGAATCATGCGTTTGGCCAAATCGACGATTTTTACCGGAGCGCCCATATCGAGGACGAATACCTCGCCCCCTTTTGCCATTGCACCGGCCTGAATGACTAAATTCGCCGCTTCAGGAATAGTCATAAAGTAGCGTGTCACCTCAGGATGAGTCACAGTGATAGGCTTGCCTTGGGCGATTTGCTTAGTAAATACTGGCACTACTGAGCCAGATGAGCCTAATACATTACCGAAGCGCACCATACTGATACAGGTATGACGATTACTATCGTCTGCACTAAGACCCTGACAGACCAGCTCGGCTAGACGCTTGGTTGCGCCCATAATATTGGTCGGTCTCACTGCCTTATCGGTTGAGATCAATACAAAAGTCTCAACCTTTGCCTCGATAGCAGCGCGAGCACAGTGATAAGTACCTTTGCTATTGTTTATAGCGCCCTCAAAGGGATTATGCTCGACGATAGGCACATGCTTATAGGCGGCGGCATGATACACCGTCTGAATCTGATAGCGCTTAAGTACTCGTAGTAGATTGGCCTCGTTAGTGACGTTGCCAATGACCGCAATGACCTCGATACCCTTGTAGATATCCTTGCTAGCGACTTTGGCTATCAGCTCTTGATGTACGCTATATAGTGCAAATTCAGATAGCTCGTATAGTACCAAGTGCTTAGGGCGGTTTTTGATTATTTGTCGGCATAGCTCGCTACCGATAGAGCCACCAGCACCGGTGACTAGTACGCATTTATCTTTGATATTGCGCTCAAGCAAGCTCTCTACTGGCTCAACCGTCTGCCGATCTAATACGTCTAGGATATCGACTTTTCGCATGCTACTGACTGTCACTTTGCCATCGACAATCTCCTCTAGGCTTGGGAGCTCTTTGATCTGAATAGAGATACCCGATAGCTTATCGATAATTTTTCTTTTACTCGCGCGGCTAATAGAAGGGATCGCTAAGAACACTTGAGCAATATCCAGCTTTGCGACAATATCAATTAATTCATCCGCTCCATAGATACGCTTGCCAAGGACATAAGCACCGGTCAGCTGCGCATCATCATCGATGAAAGCGACAACATTATATTTATGTGAGTTTCTAAGACCTTCAAACAACTCTTTACCGGCTTCACCTGCGCCATAAATCAGTACATTATCATAGTCATCATTGAGCTGACGACGCAGCGGACGCTGACCTTGCAAGCGCGATAATAGCTCTCTGATGGTCAGGCGACTATTCCATAACCAAATAAAGAATAAAAACAGATATAAGATAGGAACTGCGCGTGGCATACCAGGTATTAAATTCAGATAGAGCGCAAGCTGACCGATAACGATTAATACAAAAAACAGTTGTAATACGCTGCCCATCATCGCATCAAAGAAACTTCGAGCTACCCCTTTATAAAACCCTATCAAGTAGAGACCGATTACTGGAAACAACGCATACACACTAAGCGCGGCTAGGCTAATATGATTGCCCATGTAGCCGTAGCGCATGGCAATAGCAAAGTATAAACAGACAACTGACATTATAAAATCAGCAGTCAATAAGATAGCTCGCTTACTACTGCGCGGTAAAGCTAATAGGTATTCAGCAGTAGATTTTGAATCTATGAACATAATTTGCAACTATTCTATTATGACCTTAGGAACTAGACCTAAAGTCAAAGTTACCCACAAAACACTAGTCAGCTATTATTACCGTAAGCATAGCTATAATGATAGCTATATTTACTCATTAGACCTTGCTGTACGTCATTAAGAATGATGCCATCTACTTGAATATTAGCTTTATACATCTGTTTGATCGCGTAGGCTACTTGCCCTTCTATTGACTTATCATAACGCGCTACCATCAGTACTTTATCAGCATAATGCGACATAATCATCGCATCCGAAGCCGCTAATATGGGCGGTGAATCAATGACAATATAGTCATAGTGCTCATTAAGCTCCGTCATCATATTTTCAAACCTATCTCCTGATAGTAGCGAAGCTGGATTGTGAGGATGCTGACCACGCGGGATAAAGTCAATATTATCCATAGTAGTTGGATGGATGACCGTGGCTAATTCTGCTTGCTCTGATAAGTAATCTCCTAAGCCATTATCTTGGCTCATATTGAACATCTTATGCAGCTCCCCTAAGCGCATATCAGCATCAATGATCAATACTTTTTTATCTAGTTGAGAGAAGACTTCAGACAAATTAGAAGAAATAAAGGACTTACCTACTCCTGGACTCTCGCCTGTAATCAAGATAACTTTAGCTCTTTGACCGATTTTACCTACCGTTGGCATAGCAAACATTAGATTAGTTCGTAGGCTTTTGATTGCTTCATAGCTCAAGCTATTATTGTCGGTATGAGCAAGCAGGCGATTCTGCGATTTTTTATTTTTACGTAGCCGAGTCAACAACGGTGAGCGTGGAACTGTGGCAATGACGGGTACCCCTGTTTTGAGCTCGAGGCGTTCAGGGTCTTTGACTACATTTCTGAGCATACTTCTGATAAGCACTAGCATTGCCCCAATAATACTACCAAGGATAGACGCTGCTAAAATTATTAATAACTTTTTGGGCGCAACGGCATTAAAGGTACTAATAGGTAGATCGATAATCCGCGCAAAACCAGTTTGACCTGCTTTGGCAATCTGTAGTTGCTGATAATTTTTCAATAATGTTAAATAGATTTCTCTATTGATTTCAGTATCTTGTGATAACTGTAAAAACTCTCTTTGCAGTTCAGGCAAGTCATTAATAGTGTTATTGATACTTTGTTGTCGAGCATTCAATACAGCTAATTGTTCATTAATCTGCACAACTAGCGGATGCTCTTCAGTATAGTAGGTGGTCAAATCTGCTTTCTTTAATTTCAATTCACTAAGCTGCTCATCGATACGAGAGCTTTCCGTCAATAGCAGTTCGGCTTCCTGTGCAACATCAATAGTGCCGTTCTTTTTACGAAACTCATTGAATAACGCCTCAGCATCTTCTAACTCTTTCTTTAACACTGGGATTTGCGTTTCCATAAACGCAATTGTTTTAGTGGTATCTTCAGTTCCACGAGATTGGTTTTGACCAATATAAGATAAAATAATTTCTTTAAGAATAAGGCTGGTTTGCTGCTGATTAGGTCCTGTCATTGATAATTCAATAATGCCTGTCTGCTGACCTTTTTCAGTCACTTCTAACGCACTATTGATGCTATCGGTCGTTACCTGCAACGACTGTTTGATAATATCAATGGAGTGACTATCAACAGGTAGATCATTTACTGTAATCTGAATCTGACCGTCTGTACCTTTGAATTGATGCAGCTGATTAAATTGACCTTTAAAATCCTCAAAACCATTACTGAGTACAAAGCCTTGCTCAGAGCGAGTCAATGTAAAAGACTGATTTAGATAGCCTTGTGAGACATCAAATTGACTAACCTCTACTTTACCATCTGTGGTATCGAGTGACACGGCTTCTGGTGTATTGATTTGAGTGTTAGTACGATCGCTGACTATTCTATCGATAGCGCCTACTTCAGGGTCTGACAAACGAATACGTAAATGCAGTAAATCGACTACAGGCTTTATGATCATACGTGAGCGTATGAGCTCAGCTTCTGTCTGCGCTTTGCTAGCTTCAGAACCCAACAAATCAGATATATTTTCACCAAGAGCCGATATACCTGAAGACTTTTCGTCGATCTGTATCAGTGCATCTGATCTGAAAGTTGGATTGACATAACGGCTATACAGAATGCCTATTATCAAACCTAATGTGGCGAAAAATAATATTGTTTTCCAACCACGCAATAATGCTAATAGCAGCGCCATTAGATCAATATTATCATCCTCTTCTGCACCAATCGGCTTAGATAGATTATTGGCATCTGTATTCATAACTGTCTATTCATCATTTAAGGTTATTCATCTGATAGCGAGCCAAGTAGTAGCTAGCCACTTTGTAAATTTTATCTAATTAATTTTATCAGCCCATGGCTTTAGGCTATCAAAAATATCTTGTCTAGCATCTTCAAACACCGAGATATCATGTCGATACGGATCGGCAAT
This sequence comes from Psychrobacter sp., assembly GCA_029267175.1. Classification (GTDB taxonomy): domain Bacteria; phylum Pseudomonadota; class Gammaproteobacteria; order Pseudomonadales; family Moraxellaceae; genus Psychrobacter. Next base: position 9,192 of record JARIDJ010000001.1, read on the forward strand.
ATCTTGATCAATCCAGTGCCCGATGCGAAAGGTCTTACCACGGCAATGTGGCCAACGATCCTCGATCCATTTAGTCTGATTGTTAGACATAGTCAAGATTAGATCCGCGCGCATCACTAGCGTTTCATCAATTTGCTTGGCTATATGGTCAGACATATCTATACCTAATGCCGACATAACTGCTAAAGCATTAGGATCCGCTCCATTACCTACTACTGCCGATAGTCCAGCAGAGTCAATAGTTTTATTAGGATACTGCTGTGCTAATACTGCTTCTGCTATAGGGCTACGACAAATATTGCCGACACAAACTACCAAAATATTATCGAATGACATGATAAAATCTCCTTATAAGCCTGAAAGCGTATTAATTGCTGATGTAGAAGGTAAGATCGCACTAATAACTCGGTTCCAACGAGTTAGACCGGTTGGATCGACATAAAGAATATCATTCGGCTGCATCTCAAAGCGGTTAGCGATTGCAAAGTTAGTTATGGTTTGCATATCGACGTAATAAATATTAGTACGTTGATACTCTGGGTTATCACGGACGACATAGACCTTCGCTGCATTCGCTGTAAACGAATCTAATCCTTTTGATTCACCTAAGACTTGCGCTAAGCTTAAACCCTGCTCTAAGATAGGTACTGGCTCAACCTGACCAAACTCGCCCAACACATAGACTCTATTACGGCTTTGACTATTAATATGGATAGAATCGCCATCTTGGATATAGATCTGATTGCCTGAAGCGCCTATTTGCCGCAAATCCTGCAAGCCGATATTGTAGTTTCGGCCATTACGATTTAGCACAATACTGTTTGAATCACCAGTCTCTGTTGCGCCGCCTGCCATAGAAATAGCACTATACAAAGATACTGGCGCGTCCTCGATGGCAAACTCGCCAGGCTGCTTGACTTCACCATCTATAAAGAACTTATTACCGCGATAATTGATGATCTTAACTTGTGGATCTGAATACTTGAGATAGCGCTGTAGCTTGTTTTGTAAACTAGCCGTAAATTGCGGTACACTCATACCACTAGCTTTTACTCTTCCGACCAAAGGATACTGCACAAACCCTTGTTGATCTACCGGATAGCCTGATGCGTTAGGCGTATTTCCACTGGAGGATAACGCATTCATATCCGGATAGCCTACCAAATTGATAGCTAAAATATCACCCGGAGCGATACGGTACTCTGCTTTTCTTGAGCTAGCAATAAGCTGGTAGATATCATTGGTAGGACGGCTGACTTGCGGAGCTGGCAAGGTTGTCAGATTTAACGGTTGAATATGAAATTGTAGTCCGTTTGCAGCGACAAAGTCACCTATCGGAGGCAGATCACCTGCTTGCAAGCCCGAATTTATTGTCGTCGTTGCACATCCAGCAGACCATAAAGTCATAAGTAATAAGCTTGAGGCACTCAAAAGTTTAAGGGATTGGCGCATAATGCATACCTTATGAAGTACAATTATAAACAATAGTCGTCAATAACCGCTTAATATAGCTAATGTAGTAATAGTACATTCGTACTACCAAAAAAAAAGCCATCATAGCATAATTGATTAAAAATTCATCTCTTCTTATTATTTTTGTTCACTTTTTTTGTTATTACCCTTTGGTACTTTACTGCAAATATCATATAATTTTCTTTAAAAACAAATATTAATCACAACTCTGAAAAGACTCTTTTCTAGTCTAAGCTGCTTTTGCAAAGTACATATTATATTTGTGCTATAAACAAAGATAATAGCTGCTCAAAAAAAATGACGCTGTAATTTTAGAAGCTGCTTTATGAGCAAAAATAGCGTAAAATATCGAGCGCTAGATTGATGTCTTGCTTATCGCAACATTTTAGCACTCTTTACACTACTACATTGAGAAATGTAACCACCCACCCGATTCAAGGATATCGTTATGAAAGACGAAAAACTCCAAAAAGCGCTGGCCCGTATGGGTCTTGGCTCACGCCGTCAAATGGAAGAAGTGATTAAAGCAGGCCGTGTGTCCGTCAATAACGGTCCGGCTACTATCGGCGATAGAGTCAGTCCAGGCGACGAGATTCGTGTCGATGGTCGTCAGATCAAGTACACCAGCGAAAACGAGAAGCGTCGTCGCGTCATCGCTTACTATAAGCCTGAGGGCGAGATTTGCTCTGCCAATGATCCAGAAGGTCGCCCTACTGTCTTTGAGCGCCTGCCCAAGCTCACTCATGATCGCTGGGTGATGGTTGGCCGCTTGGATATCAACTCTACTGGTTTATTATTATTTACCAATGATGGCGAGATGGCCCATCGCTTGATGCACCCCTCAAATGAGATTACCCGCGAATATGCCGTACGCGTACTGGGCGAAGTAACCCCTGATATCGCGCGCACGCTAACCTCTGGCGTGATGTTAGAGGACGGTATGGCGCAGTTTGAAGATATTAAAGAGGGCGGCGGAGAAGGCGTCAACAAGTGGTATCACGTCAAACTAAAAGAAGGACGTAATCGCGAGGTACGTCGTTTATTTGAATCGCAGGGCCTAAAAGTCAGCCGTTTATTGCGTACTAGCTACGGCAGTATCGTCTTGCCAAAAGAGCTACGTACCGGGCGCTTTATGGAGCTTGATAAAAAAGAGATCAATACTTTGACGGACTTAGTAGCTATGCGTCCTCGCTACGGCACCGGCTTACATGGCGCCGCCAAAGAAAAACAAGAGCGGATCAAAAATAAGCCATTAAAAGCGCGTCGTAGCGATAGTAGTCGCAGCAGTGATAGCCGCAATGGCGCTAAACCTAAAACTAGCGGTAGTCCTGCTAGCCGCGGCTCGCGTAATACCCGCGATCGCAATAATAAGCGCTAAGTTATGCTTGTTTTCTTGAGAATATAAGCTGTTACACAAAAACGGCCATTGATATTAGATATCAATGGCCGTTTTTTATGGGCTACTTTTACCAGAATTATTCATACGAGAGTTAAGTTCGCGTAGGCTGGTGCGCAAGGCGCACCCTTGTATCTTGACTAGATGCTAAAACACATCAAATCTTGATATACTTTATCATCTAATCACGAGCATTGGCAGCGTGAACCCACCCTTAGTGCCTAGACACTGTGACGTAGATAACGCCCAATGCTCTTCTTTCATCTT
>JARIDJ010000034.1 GCA_029267175.1 Psychrobacter sp.
ATGGGTGAATAGGAAGATTTTATTACTAGCGCTATTGACTGGTTTTGCAGTCTCTAATATCGTAGTGGGACTGACGTCATCGTATTATCTGATTGTCGCAATGCGTATTTTGGGCGGCATTTGTGCCGGTATTATGTGGCCGATGATTGCCGCTTATGGTACCGCGCTGGTACCTGAAAATATGCATGGTAAGGCGATTACTATCATTATGGCCGGTAATACCTTTGGCGTTAGTTTAGGTTTACCGATTATGACTTTTATTGGTACGCATGTCGGCTGGCGCATGTCGTTTTTGGTATTAGGCGGACTAGGAGCGCTGATTGCACTGCTCGCCATGAAGTTTTTGCCCGCAGTCAAAGGTGAGAGATTAACCCAAAGCAATTCGCCACTAGCTGTCCTAAAGATACCTGGCGTTTGGATCGTATTGGCGCTGACCTTTTTGGCTGTAGTCGCGCATTATAGTACTTATACTTATATCACTTTACTGGTCGAAACGATTGCCTTTAGCGGTGGTATTAGTCTGGCGCTACTGATCTTCGGTATTGGTTCGGTGATCTCAGTCATTTTATCAGCCAAAATTATCGATACGCACTTGCGTGGTCTCATCGTTGGTATGTTAGGCGGCGGCGTCATCGCGATGTTGCTATTTGTGTTATTTAAGGGTGCCAATGGCTTCTCGCATATCGCTTTTTTATTGTGGGGACTGGCCTTTGGCCCCCTAGTGACGATGTTTCAAACTGCCGTCAGTCATCAGGTTACTGAGGCCAAAGCCATTGCCACTTCGGTACAATCTAGTGTCTTTAACTTCTCCATCATGATTGCTACTTGGCTGGCGGGACTGATCTTAATCAATATGCCAGAAACCGGGGTTTTCGGAATCGTCTATCTCTCTATTTTATGTTTTGTTCCAGCCATTATTATCACCTTTTTATCTAAGAAAACTTTAGATGCCCCTACGATTTAGGGCGCTTAATTCATTCACTAATCAATCGTTTATTAATAAAGAGTAGGAGCTCATTATGATTAAATTTATCAATGCCAATATCTATCGCAATAGCGAAGCCACTGAGATTTTAGTCAAAGATGGTGTGATTCAGCAAATGGGCAAAAATTTGCCTAGCGCCGATGAAGAGATTGACCTAAAAGGTCGTTTGATCGTACCGCCTTATGTCGATTCACATTTGCATTTGGACTATGTTTATACCGGCGGCGGCGCTGATGCTAAGAACGCTTCGGGCACCTTATTTGAAGGGATCGCTCGCTGGCATGATGTCAAAAAGACGCAGAGCTTTGCAGATGCCAAGCAGCGGATGCTCAAAGGCATCCAAGAAGAGGTGTCAAAAGGGGTACAATACATTCGTACTCATATCGACGTCTGCGATCCAGATCTGACCGGTCTTAAGGCGATGCTAGAGCTGCGCGAAGAGCTAAAAGACAACGTCACTATCCAGATTGTTGCTTTTCCGCAAGAAGGTATGTATGCCTATAAAGGCGCAGTTGAGCTGATGGAAGAAGCGCTAAAGATGGGCGCGGACTGTGTCGGCGGTATTCCGCATTTTGAATGGGCGTATGAGTTTGGCCAAGATTCGGTGCGCAAAACGGTAGAATTAGCGCTTAAATATGACAAGCTGATCGATGTGCACTGTGACGAAACTGATGATCCTCAAAGTCGCCACGTGCAGCTATTAAATGCGCTGGTGATGATCGAAGATATTGGCGCACGCTCTACCGCCAGTCATACTTGCTCGTTTGGTTCTGCCGATGATGCTTATGCGTTTCGAATGATGGGTCTGTTTGAGCAGTCCGGCATGAACTTTATCGCGCTACCGACTGAAAACGCCTATTTGCAAGGTCGCCAAGATACTTATCCTAAGCGCCGCGGACTGACCCGCGTCAAAGAGTTTTGGGAGAATGGTATTAATATCTCCTTTGGTCAGGACTCTATCAATGATCCTTGGTATCCAGCCGGCAATGGCAATATGATGAATATCTTAGATAATGGGATTCATCTAGCGCAAACCATGTCTTTGCCGCAGCTCGATGTCTGCTTGGACTTTATTACCTTTAATGGCGCTAAGACTCTAAACATCGAAGATCAGTATGGTATAGAAGTGGGTAAGGCGGCAAACTTTTTGGTGCTAGATGCCGAGACGCCGTTTGAAGCGGTGCGCCAACGTGCTGACGTGCTAGCGTCCGTTCGTAATGGCAAGTATCTGTTCAAAAAGCCAGAGCCGAGCTACGAGATTGAGTTAGATGTGTTTAGAGCCACTAAGTAGTTTTTGCTAACTAGTACTCTTCTCTAAAAAAAGCCCGCTACTTTTACTTTGAGTAGCGAGCTTTTTTACTGTTGTAACTTAACAAGTTACTTATTGATAGCTTATTCAGCAGAGACTTCACCCGTTGCGCTAGCAGTACCGGCGCTTGCCTTAACTTTAGCTGCATATTCCTCAGGGTTCCAAATTTTTGGATATTTATAGCCTGGGAAAGTCTTATGAGCGTAGGTTTTGAAGGCCTCAGAATTATAAGCTTCTGTTACATCCTTGACCCATTTTTTACCAACGTCAGCGGCTTTTACTGCTGACCAGTTGATATAGTTAAAGCTTGGCTCTTGGAATAGTGCGCTAGTTAATTCGATACCAGCATCGGTAGCATAGTTACCATTAATCACCGCAAAATCCACTTCATCCCGCGCGCGCGGTAGCTGCGCCGCTTCTAACTCAACGATTTTAATCTCATATTTGCTGTTGTCAGCGATATCTGCTTTTGAGGCGGTCAATGGATCAACATTATCTTTTAGCGTAATCCAGCCCAGATCATTCATCATTACTAGGGCACGAGCAAAGTTAATAGGATCGTTAGGAGCTGAGACGCTCATGCCTTTATAGGCCTCATCAAGGCTAGTCTTTTTACCCGAATAAATACCTAGTGGCGCGGTAGGAACTTGGAATATCTCTACCAAATCAAGATTATTTTCAGCTTTGAAAGTATCTAAATAAGGCTTGTGCTGAAAGATATTAATATCCAAATCACCATCAGCCAAAGCCAAGTTAGGGCGAACATAATCGGTAAAAGTAATCAGCTCAACTTCATAACCTTGTGCTTCTAACGAGCCTTTAACTTGATTACGGACCATATCAGCAAAATCGCCTTCGGTAGTACCGATGATGATTTTGCTATGTTCAGGATCGATATCACCAGCTGCGATAGTATTTTCAGCAGTCTCAGTAGTGCTGCCCTCAGTCGTTGGCGCTTCTTTGGTAGCTTCTGGTGCTGATGAGTTATTACAACCGACCAATACTAAGCCTGATACGCCGACAGTGGCAAGACCCAGTGCCAGTTGACGGCTGATATCTGTTAATTTCATGAATAATCCTTAATAAAATAAATTAGGCTAATGCTGCCAAATATAAGACTGCTAGAGTGGCGACAAAAGTAACTTTAGTTCACTATAAAGTCAAGGTTTTTACTTATGAGTAATAAGCATCAAAAGATGAATATTATTCATAAGTTATTTTTTGCGTGAGGGCTTTGGCTCAAACGACTTTGTAGCCTATATAAAGACAGAGTCTTAATGTTTAATCTTAGCAGTTAACGCTTGTCCAAACGTGTCGCTAACCAGTTACCAAAAGCCTGAATCGAGATGACCATGATCGATAGCATGATAACGATAAATATCATCACCTCAGTTTGATAACGATAGTAGCCATAACGAATAGCCAAATCACCAAGACCACCGCCGCCAATCATACCCGCCGCTGCAGAGTAGGATAATAAGCTAATACATAAAATAGTTACTGATAATACTAACCCTGAACGCGCTTCATTGAGCAGTACTTTGATAATCGTGAAAGGACGCGCGCCCATCGACTCAGTCGCCTCAATGATACCGCGTGGCACTTCACGTAGGTTTTGTTCAACAAGGCGTGCAAAATAAAACGAGCCTGCGATAGCTAGCACTAAGGAGGCGGCGATAGGACCAATGCCAGTACCGACGATAGCTTTGGTAAAAGGACTCATAGCAATCATCAAAATCACAAACGGGAAGGCGCGCATAAAGTTGGTGATACCGCCTAGTACGGCATATAGCACTTTATTTTGCAAAAACTGCCTATCGCTTGATAAAAATAAGAAGATGCCAAATAAGCCGCCAATGACGATAGCGGCGGTAGTAGAGATGCCAAGCATGATAAAAGTATCAAAGGTGGCTTGCCAGATCTCTTTACGTAGCGTTAGCAGCTTGTCTATGGAGGCGGATAATTCAGCGCCAGTTAGCATCACTTTTTCTCCTGACACGTATTATTAATCTTCTTGGACTAGGTCTTGGCCTATAGGGGTAGTGGCTTGAATTAAACCGTCACGAATATCAGCAACTTCTAATAATTGACCTTGATGCAATAAAGCGGCGCGGTGACACAACCTGCGAATCACGCTCATCTCATGCGTTACAATCACAATAGTGACGCCAAGTTTTTGGTTAATATCACGCAGACAGCTGAGTAAGCTACGGGTTGTAGCAGGGTCAAGCGCAGAAGTTGGCTCATCAGCAAGGAGCACTTTAGGATTAGGGGCGATGGCGCGGGCGATACCGACACGCTGCTTTTGACCACCAGAGAGCTGCGCGGGGTAGTGTCCTACTCTATCTGTGAGATCAACAATCTCTAAACATTCCATCACCCGCTTATGAATATCGCGACTAGGATAGCCTGAAACGGTCAGATTGAACGCTACGTTATCGAAAACCGTACGATTAGACATTAGATTAAATTGCTGGAAAATCATACCGATATTGTGACGGGCAATACGTAAGTCACTGGCTGATAAGGTAGTCAAGTCAGTTCCATCAATAATAACTTGACCGCTATCGGGTCGCTCAAGCATATTAATCAGGCGCAATAAAGTGGACTTGCCGGCGCCTGAATAGCCCATAAGACCGAAGATCTCGCCTTGCTTGACAGACAAAGAGGTCGGCTCAACCGCCGTAAACCAGTGGGCTTTACCATCTGCGCCCTTTATAGAGCGGTCACTCATAAAGCTTTTAGTCACATCATTTAGGACGATCATGTCACTCATAAAAGGCTCAAAATCTGAAGAATAGTTAAATAAGGGGTTGGCTAATGACTAGTATATTGATTAATAGCTTGGAGGATAACGGCGCTATCAATATCAAATCAGCACTACTATTAGCTGTAGAATAAGGGGCGATAATATAGCATATTATGAAGCTGTATTACACATACAACTATCACTCTAGCTGTTCAAGCTAAATTTAGGCTCAGCACTAGCTGATCTTAGCTATGGATTAAGAAGCGTGTGTTGCAGGTTTTGACTTTCTTGATAGCTATAATGAGAATCGTGCTTGACAGGTATCACTACCAAAAATCGGGTATGTCCGTTAATGGTATCGGTAAGAATGCGGCCTTGGTGAGCGGTAACGATTTGCGAGACTAAAGATAAGCCTAAACCTGAGCCTTTTTTCTTCTGCTGCAAGCGTACAAAAGGGCTAAAGATCTCTTCGCGCTTATCCTCTGGTATACCTGAGCCCTCATCAATAACTGCAAGGACGACATATTTGGGATCGGGGCGCACAGGGTCTGCTTTGGCCTTTTTCAAATGCTTTTTAAATAGACCCTCTTTTTTGGGCGTAGCAGCGGCGTCGTTTTTACTCTCCTCTACGAGAGTCTTGTTTTTATCATCTAAGCTTGGCGGGGTAGATGGCTCATTATTGCTGTCTTTGAGCAGCAAGTTATTATCGGTACTATTGTTAGTAATATTGTTAGTACTATTATCGGCATTATTAGCAGTGTCGCTGACTTTGCTATGATTATCTGTCTTTTCAGTGGCAACCTCGACAGGAATAGCTTGCCAAATCATCTTTTTAATTCTGCCTATCAGCTCAGTGCTAAGCTGCTGATAGCGGCTATTTGCTACGCTATCGAGCATAATAGGATCAGTAGCTGCTAAGTTTGCGGCGCTATCAGACAACACTGCTGCTGTTTTATCTAAGTTTTGATTGATATTGTCTGTCTTATCGCCGGTCAAAGCTGATGTGGTATCAGCATTACCATCTAGATTTATAGTCTCGCCGTTACGATAAATAGTTGGAATTGGCAGGGCGCTATCGTGGTCATCTACCGTCTCAGTGAGTGTTTTTTCATTAGCTGGCACTTTGAGATAAAGATCAAGCTCATTGTCTGAGGCTTGCTCGCCCTCCGTTAATGCTTCGTAATCTTTGTACGCTAAATTATCATAATCAGCAAAACTACTAGTCAGTACCGATTGCAATAGATAATCCGGTACCGTGTCGGCTTCGCTGATCTGCTGTACGCCATAGAGAAAAACGGTGATAGGAGGCACGCCGTGTAGCATGGCATTATTTAATAAATTGCGGATCAAATGAGTGAGCATAACAGATTGACCCTCGATGATCAGATGCTCACCGATTAGGGTTGCTTCAGGATAGTGTTGCCGCTCCTGATTGACCAAATCATACAAGTCTAGCTGCTCTACTTGTTGGAGCACATGACCGGCATCCAAGCGACTGACCAATAAGATACTCTCCACCAAATCATTAAGCCCAGATAAATCGCGATTGATCGCTTGCGCGCGTTTATCAAACTTAGCTTTTATGTCTGAGGGCATCACTTGGGCAAGCATGTCCATCATCTCGATTTGCAAGCGAATACGAGTGATAGGAGTACGCAGCTCATGCGAGGCGTGGGCTAACAATAAATTATTGGCATTGATAAGATGCTCAATTTTTTGCGCCGCCTGATTAAAACCTTTCGCTAAAGAAGCAATCTCGTCATTCCCGCGAGCGTTAACCCGTACACTAAAGTCGCCATCACCTAATTGCACCATTTGCTGGCTTAATTGGTTAATACGCCAAGTCATGGTCCGCGCAATCAGCCATAGTACGCCTGCCATGATTATTAATAGCAGTAGCGTCCCTGTAAATAAATTTAAGGCCGCTGAGAGCACTGGTTTTTTGGGTGGCAAGCGAGATTCATACAATAAAGTGTAGCCTGTACTGCTATACACTTGCGCTTGCTGAGTAGGCGGGGTATCTGAGAATGAGGGAAAAATACGCATCAGTAGCGAGGGCGGTTCAGGAAGCTGCAATGGCAGATCACTATTGTCAGTCTGCATGAGCAGATGACCTTCGCTATCATACAAACCCATCTTTGCTTGCAATGACTCATCAAAGATATCAAAGCTTTTTTTGACCACAGCTAGCATAAAACGAGCTTGCAAGCGGCTATCATTACTCATAGCGACATTTAAATCATTCAAAAAAGGATCTATCTGTCCGAGGATCTGCGTCGCTAATACCTCTGAGCGGATACCAGCGTCTTTATCATGAACGAGCTGGGTGAGGAGCACCATAGCGACTGCAAATAAGATAAGTGCCAGCATCACACTGGCAAATAACTTGGCAAAAACAGAACGAAAACCGAGCTGCTGCATCAATGAGTCTCTACTATCAAGCGCCTACAAAACGCTATCATACCTGATCGGTGGCAAATTGATAGCCAACACCGCGTACGGTGATGATACGTTTGGGCTGACGAGGATTGTCTTCAATTAAAGCTCGTAGCCGTGAGATATGCACATCAATAGCGCGATCAATATTGTCTGAGCTGTCATCATTGGGCATCGCTTGCCATAACTGCTCACGATTAAGCACCTTACCTGAATGGGTAGCAAAGTAATGTAGTAACTGGAACTGATGGGTAGTCAGCCGTACGGGCTGATCATCAATAGTGACCTCATGACTATCAGGAAAAACGCTCAAGCGCCCAAAGGTTAAACTATCGGATTGACTATCGGCTTGATTTGGCTGCTCATGGCGACGAATAACCGCGCGAATACGAGCCAATAGCTCACGCGGCTCAAAGGGCTTAGCAATGTAATCATCAGCGCCCATCTCGAGCCCCAATACGCGATCAGTAGTATCGCCTTTGGCGGTGAGCATAATAATAGGCACTTTATTTGTCATATTATTTTTATTACCGCGAATCTTTTGACAGACCTGCATACCATCCATATCAGGAAGCATCAAATCAAGCACTACTAGATCAATATCGCGCTCTTTGGTGTCTAAGATATCCAAACCTTCTTGACCGAGTCCAGCGTGATGAACATCGTAGTAATTCATCGTCAAATAATCACTGATGAGTTCGGCTAGATCTGGATCATCTTCTATTAATAAAATCTGTTTACTCATAGTTTATCCCCTAATAGTAGTTATAGTAATGGCTTATCTTACAGCTGTTGTTATAGCTATATTATTGTTAGTTATATTGAGGTTTTTAAATATTCTAATCTTTTTAAAGCTATGTTTTATTATCTTTACTCTTTATCATGGTACTTATTGACATGCTACTTATTATCATTTTATCAGTGTCACTGAATCACATACTGAGTCATGCACTTAATATAATGAAACCCTGACAAAGCTGAGTGATAGTTTGCCAAATAAGCACCTTTGCAAACAAGACGCGCTTTGTTAATATTTCTACACAATGTAACTGCGTTATCAATAAGCCTTATAAAGCTAATAAATATCAAGCTTAACGCTAAGCTATAGCGCTCCAATAACGCCTAAATAGCGTGTTATCCAACCCTTTCAATAGTAGCTATTAGATAATAGATTTTAAGCCAATTTTTGAATTAAATCAGTTGTTGAAGAGGGTTAAGAGATTACCACTTTTTTGCCAGCAGATTCGATAGGTAAATCCGCCAAGCAAATAAGACTGTCGTTGTTAATTCCAGCAATCAGATACTGCTCAGTGATTGGGTCGTACTCGATGACCTCGACGGGTTGACGAGTCAAACGCTGGTCTTGTTTGATAATCCAGACATTGGCGCTAAGCGGTGTTAAAGGCTGGTAAGGCGGGTTTTGCAGTGCAGTTAGATCCGCATCGTGAATTGCATTTTTGGGAGCCACAGTACCCACCGCTATTTGTCCATAATCAACACGGCCGGTGACCATTAGGTTAGGTTGCAGCTGGTTTTCGCGACTGACCTCGTTTTTGAGAACTTGCACATGAACCTGTAACTCATTGGGATTACTAGCAGCGCTTAGTTTGCTAACTTGTCCGGTATATTTATGATCACTATTCTCAGTTGTAAAGTTGACGCTTTGGCCTACAGAAAGCTGCGGTTCAGCCTCAATGGGCAACGTAGCTACAAATTTTAAATGGCTGTCATCCGCTAAAGACAACAGTAGATTATCTGCTCGAACTCGTTCACCATCGCTAATAGCTAACTGCTTTACTCGGCCTGAAAAGCTGGCACGAACAATAACAGTAGCCATTTTTGCTTGGGAGGTCGGCGCTTGCGTTGTAGGCTCTAAGCGAGTTGATGGAGCGGTGTCTTTTGCTAAATTGGTTTTATTAGCCTCATTACTGTTTAAACTATTTTGTTTGACCTCAGTACTGGCCTCAGCGTTGGTGTTAGCATTGCCACTAACTTTATCGTTATCAGTTTTTACTGGTTTAGGGTCAGTAGTTGACAGCTGCGCTTTAGGACTCTCTACGGATTTGTATTCATTATTAGTTTTAGTATTGGACTGATCTACTGTAGATAAGCTATTAGTAGTCTTTAGCTCAGCCGCTTGCTGGTTTGCGATAGCTTTTGTTTGCTTATCACTAGGGGCCTTATCGGCAGAGCTAGGCTGATGTTGTAAGATAAATAACGGTGTACCTTTTTCTACCCATTGGCCTTGTTGCACCAGTACTTTTTCTACAGTAACATCTTTTGCGCTTACAAAGCGCGACTGTTGAAGTGGCTTTATCTGACCTTTTAGACCAAGACTGGGCTGATAGCGTGAAGATTTGATACTCAAAATACTATCGGATGTTAAGGTGATAGTATCGCCCTCTATGACAAATGATAAGTCAGCATCAGCTTTTTCGTCAGCAGATTTAGTCTTTGCTATAGCCGATTGACTATTATCACTAGGCGGTTGACAAGCCACTAGTAATAAAGCGCTGATTAATAAAATGCTGTTTTTTCTATAAAAAAGACGTCTCATACTAGGTACCGTAAAAAGATAGTTGCAGATTTGAAGTCAAAGAATCGCTACCTTTTAATATGAAAGGTACAAAATATGACTTAAGCGGTTTTATTAATTTAAAATCAACCTTGTACTAACAACGCTTTGTTTAGTATATTATCAAAAACTTTATAACTTTCGTTTTATAGGTGTAACATTACTTACAAGACTATAATAACGCCGTTAAATCACTGTCATACGATAAATAGCTGGTTTTAGATAAATAATTTGAAAGCAATGCTGTTAAAATAAATGAGATTAATAAAAATAATAAGAGTATAACAGCGCACAACGATAGCTAGCTATAGTACATTGACTTGTGCTAGTAAACTGCAAATTTATAGGATAATGATAATGGAAAGTAATTTTGAAGGGCTAACTGTCATGGTGATTGATGATTCAAAAACCATGCGCCGCACTGCAGAAACCTTATTAAAAAAAGCAGGTTGTGAAGTAATTACCGCTATTGATGGTTTTGATGCGCTAGCAAAAATTGTGGATAACAATCCAGATATTATCTTTGTCGATATTATGATGCCGCGTTTAGATGGCTATCAAACTTGCGCTTTGATAAAAAATAATCCTAATTATGCCGATAAACCCGTTATTATGCTGTCATCAAAAGATGGTCTATTTGATAAGGCTCGAGGACGTATCGTCGGTTCTGATGAATATCTAACGAAGCCTTTTAGCAAAGATGAGCTTTTTGAAGCTATCAATCGTTATCGTTAAACACTTTTTATATTTTTCTATACTAATCACTGAGCGTACTTTTATAATTATAATAGCTATTTTAGCTGCTGTAGATTTTGGCTGCTTTAGATAATAAAGAGACTAACCATAAAGGAAAAAATCATGACAACTGTTTTGGTCATTGATGACTCGCCGTCTGAGATGGCAAAATTTCGCGATATATTGGCTAAAAACAATTTTCAAATCCTAGAGGCTGCTAATGGCATTGAAGGCTATCAGATGGCCACTAAGCATATCCCAGATTTGATTTTGATGGATGTAGTCATGCCTGAAATGAATGGCTTTCAAGCGACTCGCAAAATTACTCGCGATAGTACTACTAAGCATATTCCAGTAGTAATCATTAGTACCAAAAGTCAAGAGACAGATCGGGTATGGGGCAAGCGTCAAGGGGCTACTGAGTATCTGACCAAGCCTGTTGATGAGCTTGAGCTGATGCGTATTATTCGTAAAGTTATGGAGTAGACTGTGGCTTCTAGAGGGTTTATTGAGCTATTACGTTTAGCCGATTTGGCGAATGCGCGTCGTAGTGGTCGTCAAGGGTCAAAAGATTATGACTGGCGCGGCGTAGTGTTTGAGATTAGCGGACAACGTATGGTTGCGCCTCTAGGAGAGGTAGCTGAAATACTCACTATACCAGAATATACCAGTATGCCCTTAGTTCAGCCTTGGTTACTCGGTATTGCCAATGTACGCGGACGACTTTTACCACTGACCGACTTGGCAAAGTTTTTACATATTCGTAGCTCATCCACCCAAGATAGCATGCGTAAAGTGTTGGTTATTGACCATCACACCATATTTTCTGGCCTTGTGGTAGATAAAGTGTTTGGCATTGAGCAATTTACCAAAGACCAATATCGCGCAGAAGCGCTCCCTAGCGATTCAGCGTTCGCGCCTTATAACCATGGTAAATTCTCTAAAGATAATGAGGATTGGTTTGTGTTTATGCCAAGTTTATTAGCGCAAGATAAACGCTATATAGATGCTGCAATATAAGCTTGGTATAAAGATGGATTGAAGATAGCTAGATCGAAAAGCAGTAGCTATAACAATGAATAAATTATCGGCTATAAAAGTAACTAGCAAATTCAGTAATAGTAAAACTCTGACCACTGTTTGAAAGGAATAAGCACGATGAGCGATGTTATAAAAAGCCCTAGTACTGGTGTCAATAATCAAGCACCAGCTGTTAAAGATGCGGCCAGCATGTGGAGAGTTTTATTAACCATTTTTGCCTTAGTAAGCTTTGCTTGCTTGGCATGGCTAATCAGCTCACTATTATCAATAAGTGGGAGTATAGGCGAATTTAATCAGCTTATAGTCTTGCCTGGCATGATATTTTTGCTAGGATTAGTTGCTATAGCTTATGCCTTGTCACAGCTTATCAAGCATCGCGGTAGTAACGAGCGCTTGCTGATTGAACAAGAAACCCTGCGTCGCCGCCAAGAGGCAAACATTGAGTCAGAGCGCTCTAGTCAAATCCAAGAAGAGAATGAGCGTAACCAGATGGCCATTTTGCGCTTGCTTGATGAGCTAGCAGATTTGGCCGATGGTGATTTGACGGTTAATGCGACAGTATCAGAAGATTTTACCGGCGCTATTGCCGACTCCGTTAACTTTGCTATTGAGCAGTTACGCGAGTTGGTACTAGTCATTAACGAGACCGCAGATAGAGTATCTAGCTCCACTGAACAAACTCAGGTCAACGCTGTAGAGCTGGTTGAGGCCTCTGACAATCAAGCTCAAGAGATTGCTAGCGTCTCCAAAGCTATTAATGAGATGACCATCTCAATTGATCAGGTCTCCAATAATGCTGCGGAATCAGCAAACGTAGCCCAGCGCTCGGTTGCCATTGCCTATAATGGCGCTGAAGTCGTACAGCGTTCGATTGAAGGTATGAACGTTATCCGCGATCAGATTCAAGAAACCTCAAAGCGTATCAAGCGCTTGGGCGAGTCCTCACAAGAGATTGGCGATATCGTTAGTTTGATTAACGATATTGCTGATCAAACCAACGTTTTGGCATTGAACGCAGCTATTCAGGCATCAATGGCAGGGGAGGCAGGTCGAGGCTTCGCTGTCGTTGCCGACGAAGTACAGCGTCTAGCAGAGCGCTCAGCAAATGCCACCAAGCAGATTAAGACTCTGGTAAAAACCATTCAGGCTGATACTAGTGAAGCGGTAACTTCAATGGAGTCAACAACCTCTGAGGTAGTCCGCGGTGCGCGCTTAGCAAAAGATGCAGGTGAAGCACTAGAAGAGGTGCAAAAAGTCTCTAATACCCTGGCTAATCTAATCGAGAGTATCTCAAAAACAGCGCAGCAACAGGCTGCTTCTGCCGGTCACATCTCTAATACTATGACCATTATTCAAGATATCACCTCGCAAACCTCATCGGGTACCATGGCAACTGCGCGCTCAGTTGGTGAGCTAAACGAGATGGCAGCCGCCTTGCAGCAATCGGTAACTGGTTTTAAAGTCTCTAACGATGAAGAGGATTTTGGAGATATTGAAGAGATTATTTAACAAACTACTGATGAGTACCATTATGGTACCTAATACTAGTCTCTTATTTACTGTCTTCAATATGCTCATATTTAATAAAATCGAAATATAAACGATTTGGAACTCGCCATGAAAAACCAGCCTAATGATATCGAGATATTAAGATTATTGTCGCCTTTATCTAAAGAGCAATTATCAAAGTTCTCTAAAGGCTGGCAAAGCGGTTCAGAGACTACTATTGAGCCTATAATCGAGCTGTATAAGACCATCAGTCTTTGTCTAACTGAAGCTGATTATTTGCCTCACTATGTGGCAACTGAGTCTTTACAATCTCAGCACTATAAAAAACTATTGGTAGGATGGCGTCAGCAAGTCCAGCAGCTCTTAGAGCATAATAGCAACCAGCCAGCGATCTTATCAGCTCTAAAAAAATCCTGCCATTATCTATGGCAAGCTATAGACTTATCGCAAGACAATCAAGCTGATAAACAACAGCGTTTATGGTATCTAGCTGAGCTTTGGCTACATAATCTGGCCCATAATCCTTTGCCAAAACCGATGAGCTATGTGGCGCTATTGTCAGGTCTAGATCGATTGCTTGAGGCAAGCTATAAGCACTCCTTAAAGCCGCAAGACTCTAACTTAGCGCAGCAAGGCTCTGAAGATATAGAAACACCACAAGCTTTAGAGTGTTATTTTGTCGATAAGTTAATGGTAGATATTTATATTACTATTACCACTTTGTCCACTTTAGATGAGCCTACAGAGACATTAATTAGTGAGTTATCCAAAAAGATAGCTATAGCCTGTGATAAAGGTAGCGTAGAGTCCCATACTAACGATGTCGTGCGTTATGACGATAGCGGCGAAGTGGACTCTACTAATGCGTGGCAAACGGCACAAGCCCAAGCTAAGCCGGATGTCTTTGATATGAGCGAAGATATCCGCCAGATATTTATTGAAGAAGCGACAGAAATCTTAGACGAATTAGCAAAGATATGGCCCGTTTGGCAACAAGAGACTCAAGATTTAGCGCTAGTGACAGATGTCCATCGTAACTTTTATAACCTCAAAGGCTCAGGGCGCTTGATCGGCGCTTTTAGTATCAGTGAGATGGCTTGGGCTATAGAAAACTTACTTATTCATGTATTAAACAAGTCTTTAGCTGTCAATGATGAGCTTATAGCTTTAGTTGCACAGGCGCTTGAGCAATTACCAATTTTGATTGAGAATTTTAGTCACTCACAACCACCAGCTGTAAATCCTGCTAATATTATTTTGCAGAGTAATAACTTATTGTCAGGCTTACCGCTACTTCATGGCGTGCCGACTGAAAATAATTCAGCTAAAGATAATGAAGCCGAAGAAAATGCTACTGAAGCAAAAGCATTACAGTCAGACATTTCTCAATCAGCTCTTCAATCACAGCAGTTATTAAACACTACTGCCGATACTGCTAAACATAAGGATAAGCTAGAAACGACTAGTCCTGATGAGGCGGACAGCAGCAAGACTTTGCCTATATCTATACCTGCGGTTTTAAGACCTTTTATAGAAAAGACAGCGGAGATGTCTACGGATGCTAGTGATGCTGATCCGGATATCAAAGAGATATTTATTGAAGAAGCCTATGAGGTATTGGAGCAGATTACCCCGCTGTATAATCATTGGCAGCTAGATACATTGGATTTTGCTAGCCTGACTGATGTCAGACGTGGTTTTCATACTCTAAAAGGCTCAGGTCGTATGGTAGGCGCTAACTATAGTGCTGAGCTTGCTTGGGCAATAGAGAATATGCTCAATAAAATATTGGATAAAAGCTTAACGCCATCAGTAGATATGCAGCAATTGATTGCCGATGTCTTAGCCGCTTATCCTGATATGATCGATACTTTTGCTCAAGGAGAGCATGATTATCCAGCTATCGTGCCCCTATGGGTCGCTGCTGCAAATGCCTATGCTCAGCACTTAGGAGACGACTTTAGTTATAGCGCGCTGCATAGCCAATGGACGCGTGCTACTAGTGCTGCTAACGAGACAACGTCTAGTGATAATATTATAGATAGCGCGCACGATTTAATGAGTAGCATTGATAATAATGCTGCTGATAGCGCAGTTATTGATGAAGTCGATAGCGCTGATGCGATGCTAAAAACCATCCACTCTCTCAATGATATGATAAGCGATACCGCTATTGTTGCCACAGAACAAAGTCATGAAGAACGCGAAATATTTGAGATATTTATCGAAGAAGCAAGAGAGCTGCTGCAACAAATTAATGACTTTATCACCGCTCATCAACATCAACCTCATGTACCAGTGAGTGATGAGATTGTTAGAGCTTTTCATACTTTACGGGCCGCCTCAGGGACTAATGCTCTTACTGCTATTAGTGAGGTAAGTGCTACTATCGAGCAAAGCTTGGAGCATTTGCAAAAGCATGATACTCCTATGAATGCTCAGCACATAGAAGCATTAACTCAGTCAGTAGCGTTAATTGAAGGTTATCTAAATACTTACGAGCAAAGTGTGCAGCCCCATGCCTCTACGCCCGCTACTCAAAGTAAGCATGATGTAGAGTCGCTACAAGCGATATTAGATAATTCAGAAGAATCAAGCCCTCAAACCGATAATGAATTAAGTATAGAGCAGCTATTGGCTCTAGATATTGACGACTTATTAGATGCAGAGTGGAAGCTAGAAGACAAAGCTGCTGAGCTTGAGGCTGAATTATTAAGAGCTTACATCACAAAAATAGCCGATCAGATCTCGCGCTTAGCAAAAAACACCACCGCGTTACCTAAATTTGACTCAATACTATCAGGATTACAGAGTGCCTATAGTTATCTTTGCACCCATCCTGAAGCGGCTCGGGACTCTCATATTCAGCAAGCATTAATCGCTGAACATACCGAGTTAGTGGCTTTGTTTGATTCTTTAGCAGGAAGAATGTCGTTCAAGGTCGATCAGTCTATACTTGAGGATTTGCAAGCGGCGCTCAGTAGCTATCAACAACGTCATAGCGCTGATATCGAATACGGTATCAAAAGTAGTCTTGAATATGATACTGAGCACTCTGACATTGAAAGTAGTTTCAAAGAAGGTAGTGCGGATGATAAAGCACTGACATTGACAGAGGTGTCAGCAGAGCGTTATGAGTCTCAAGCGACAGTCAAAACTACTGCGGTAGAAGAGCTACAACTAGAGGTCGTAAATACTGACGTCGAGCTATTAGAAATATTTTTGGAAGAAGCGCAAGAGCTTGATAGCGCTATTGCCAAAACCTTTAATCAGTGGCGTCAACAAATTGCTGATAGTGATACCCTAAAAGTATTGCAGCGTCATTTGCATACTATAAAGGGCGGCGCACGTATGGCTGGCATTGTTAGTATTGGGGATCTGACCGATGCCGCTGAAAGTCTGTATGAGTCTTTTATTGATAATAAGATAACCGTCAGCTTGCAGTGGGTCAGTATCATGCAAATGGTACAAGAGACCTTATCCTTACAGCTAGAATATGTCGCCCGTTATCAGCAGTCGTTTTGGACTTATGAGCTTATTGAGCAATTAAAACAGCTTGAGCAACAAGATGACTTACCAAACACAGTGGTCTTAAAGCTGCCTATTCTAAAGAGTCCTACAGAGGCTAGTACCTATAATAGTGATGAGTCATCAGCAAAAGCGGCAACGTTGAGCTTAGCGGCTTTAATTGAAGAGTCTTGGCCAAATGGCTTGCCTGATGCTGACATCTTGGAGGTGTTTTTAGAGGAAGCTGAAGAGCTCGTTGAGAACAGCCAAAAATATCTGCAACTGTTCTTAAATAATATGAGCGATGTTGCAGCGGTACAAACCTTGCAGCGTGACCTACACACCATAAAAGGTGGCGCGCGCATGATAGCGGCTAATGGTATTGCCGATTTAGCGCATCAGATGGAAAGCGTCTATGAGGCTTTGGCTATTGGTCGTCGCCCAGCTACCCAATATATCTCTGAGTTATTAACGAGCTGTCATGACTGGCTGACAGATGCAGTCTTTATCTTAAAGCATCGAGTCAACCCTACTATGCCAACAGCGCTTATCAAAGCGTTGCAAGATTTTAGCAGAGATAATGTCTCGGCCAGACACATACCTATTGAGTCATTACAAAGCCAGATTAGCGTCATTCTAAGCGTACAAGCCCAGCAAGTAGCGGTGCGCGGCGATATAGATATTAGTCAAATGCCGACTATGACAGGTAGTTTCGCTGAGCCTGAGCGCAGTATAGATAACAGCGATGAGATGATACGTATATCTGGTAGCCTCGTTGAGCACATGATCAATCTATCGGGTGAGTCAGCTATCAACCGTGCACGTATCGATATGGGCATGAGTAGCCTTACTAGTAGTCTTGGCGAGATGAGTGTCACTGTACAGCGTCTCACAGACCAGCTTCGCCGTATGGAGATTGAGCTTGAGGCGCAGATTTTATCGCAAATCGATGAAAAACTGATGGAGTCTGATGATTTTGATCCGCTAGAGATGGATCAATACTCCTCTTTAAACCAGCTGTCCAAATCATTGACAGAGTCTGCTTCAGATCTAAGCGATATTAATAATACTTTGCTCGAAAAAACACGCGATAACGAAAACTTGCTATTACAGCTGTCACGTACTCAAACGGAGCTTCAAGACGGGCTAATGAACTCAAGAATGATACCGTTCTTACGCCTAAAACCTCGTTTGGACTTAATCGTACGTCAAACTGCCAATGAGCTTAATAAATCGGTAGATTTGAGTATTATCACCGCTGATGATGAGCTGGATAGGACAATCTTGGAGCGTATCACCTCACCTTTAGAGCATATGCTACGTAATGCGGTGGATCATGGCATTGAGAGCTCGCAAGAGCGGTTAGCAGCAGGCAAGGAGCGTAGTGGTCATATAGTTTTGGAGGTATTACGCGAGGGCAGTGAGGTAGTCATTCACCTCAGTGATGATGGCCGCGGGATTGATATTAACAAAGTACGTGAAAAAGCTATTGCGCAAGGGCTGATAAACTCAGATGAGTACCAATATACTGATTTAGAGATTATGCAGTACGTCTTTAATGCAGGTATAACCACCTCCAACAACGTCACGCAAATATCAGGACGCGGCGTTGGTATGGACGTAGTGGCTAGCGAGGTTCGCCAATTAGGTGGTTCGGTATTGGTCAACTCTGAGGTGGGAGTAGGCACACGCGTCACCATGCGCATACCACTAAAAGTAGCAGTATCTGATGCGCTGGTAGTAAGAGTAGCGGATCGCCAATATGCTATTCCTTTGATTCAGATTGAGCGAGTCGTGCGGGTTAGTCCGGAGGAATTGTATAACTATTATCAATCTGCTGAGGCTACTATGCAGATTGAAGGTAAAGCTTACCGAGTTCGCTATCTAAACGACTTGATATCAGGTAGCAAGTTCAATGAGCTAATGATGAATACTAACATCAGCTTACCGGTGATTATCGTAAAAAATAGCTCAGGTCAAAATCTAGCACTGCAAGTCGATCAAATCGCCGGATCGCGTATCGAAGTAGTAGTTAAGCCTATGGGTCAGCAGCTATCACATTTAGCGGGCATCTCAGCGGCTACGATTATGGGTGATGGCTCGGTGATGCTGATACTAGATATCATCGCGCTGTTACGTCAATCAACGCTCAAAACAGTATCGCCTACCAAAGCGGTTGAAGCTAAGACTAGCGCTGCATTAGAGCGCAAACCTACAATCTTAGTGGTTGATGATTCGGTGACAGTACGTAAGGTGACGTCTCGTTTCTTAGAGCGTCAAGGTCTTAACGCTGTGGTCGCAAAAGACGGGGTTGATGCTATGGAGATTTTACAAGAATCAACGCCCGATCTGATATTACTCGATATTGAGATGCCGCGTATGGATGGTTTTGAGGTAGCCGCACAAGTCCGTAATAATCAGCGTTTACAACAAATCCCAATTATTATGATTACTTCACGCACGGGTGATAAGCATCGTACGCGGGCGTTTGAGACTGGGGTTAACGATTATATGGGTAAGCCTTTCCAAGAAAACGAGCTACTAGAAAAAATTCAAGCTTTATTGGATATCCAACTAGATATTGAACAAAAAGCATAAAGATTGAGCGTTTTTTTAAATAACGTTATGGTCATCTCTTATTAGCAGAGTACTTTTAATTACGGTGAGCAGTCTATGAATCAGATTAAGAAACATGCGTTTGAAGCGGTTAGCTTATTGACTGCGGCTAACGGTATGCTCAAAGCTACTATTATTCCAGCGATCAATCAGCCAGATTGGATTGTACCAAGCTCGCTAATATTAGATAGCATAAACGATAGCGAGGAAGATAGCCGCCAAGACGTTGATAAAGCAAGATTTTACTTATGGCAACAGCAATCAGTGGCGGTTTTTCGCTTATTACCAACAGATCAGCTGGCAGATAGCGTCTTTATATTAGAAGGTAATAGTGTCGAGCAGCGCTTAGCGCTAAAAACCAAAGGTCAAAGCCGTGAGATTGAGGTTAGTATCTCAGAGGTTCAAGATTGTGAATTGCCAAAAAAATACCGCACTACAACGCAGAGTCTAATCAACGATAGTGACGCTAATACTACTAATACTAATACCGATCTTGATGCAGAAGTCGTTAGTGAAGATCAGCTCAGCTCGTATTTGTTCCAAACGATCTTAATCAATGAAACGGTATATATGGTGCCAGATTTAGACAAAATCGCTCATCAGCTCGTTGACGAGACTCAAGCCTAGTTTTATTTTTTAAAGACAGTAGTTATCAATAGTAGCTATTGATAGTAGATATCGATAACAACTATAAACAACACTTATAAATAAACAATAGAGCTTTAGCGAACATTCTAAAGCTCAAAAAGCCCCTAAATATATCTATTTAGGGGCTTTTTATAACTCATAATATACTATTAATACCAAAGTGCTGAAAGTAGTCGGTAGCTAAACCAATTAGCGTTTATGCTCAGGTAAGTTGATGTTCATCTCTAACACATCAAGACTGTCCTCAGAGCGATGATTGATATTAACATCATCAATCTGTACGCCATTGACATACTTATTGACTACTTCTAATATCTCACGTTTCATCTTTTCGATACGATCGGCTGTTAAGCGATTATTTAGTCGATTTTCACTAGCGACAATCACTTTTAGACGTTCAGTAGCCATATTAGCGCTACCGGCGCTACGGCCATCGTCAGTACCAAATAGACTACTCCAAAATCCTTTTTTCTTACTCATTCCTAACCTCCAAACCAGCGCTGTAGTAAACTCTTTTTCTTCACGTCAATATGACGAAGGGGACGCTCTTCACCCAAGAATCGAGCGACAATATCGTCATAACATTGACCTGCTACCGAATCGGTATAATGGATAACCGGTTCGCCATGGTTAGAAGCTTCAAGCACAGAATGACTTTCAGGAATGACGCCAAGTAATGGCACTTTTAGAATATCGTTTGAGATAGTATCGATATCCATCATCTCATTAGCGGCGGCGCGCTCAGCATTATAGCGACTGATCACCAGATGCTCACGCACTGAGCCTTGGTTATCTTCCACCTTTTTAGTGCGGCTTTGTAATATACCGATGATACGATCAGAGTCGCGGACTGAGGAGATCTCAGGATTGGTAACGATAATAGCTTCATCAGCATGGTACATAGCCAGTTGAGCGCCGCGCTCGATACCAGCAGGAGAGTCGCAGATGATATAATCAAACTGCTTAGATAGCTCAGCCATGACCTCGCTGACGCCTTCATCAGTAAGCGCATCTTTGTCACGGGTTTGACTAGCCGGCAAGATATATAAATTCTCAAGCTGCTTATCTTTAACCAAAGCTTGCGATAGACGCGCATTGCCATTGATGACATCAACAAAATCATAAACGATACGGTTTTCACAGCCCATGATTAAGTCCAAATTTCTTAGACCTACATCAAAATCAATGACCACTGTCTTATAGCCACGTAATGCAAGGCCGGCGGAAAAAGAGGCACTAGTCGTCGTCTTACCAACGCCGCCTTTACCTGAAGTGATTACAACAATCTTTGCCACAGTGGCACACTCCTATGAATGAATGAAAGTTAGAGTTGATTCCATACTCTAATAAAACAGCTATTGAATAAATTTTATTCGCGCTC
>JARIDJ010000047.1 GCA_029267175.1 Psychrobacter sp.
GTCCGCGGCCTCTGCCGTCTATTGCCGATGTAGACTTGCTCACCCAACTGCTTGAACAAGAAATACCTGATACGCCAGAGCAAGCGCGATTATGGCTACGCGATAAAGCGATGTTTGAGCTGCTTTATAGCAGTGGTCTGCGGGTCGGCGAGCTTGTGGCGCTCGATATAACGGATGTGGATTTGGCTGATTTGCGCGTAAGGGTAACAGGTAAAGGCAATAAAACCCGGCTAGTCCCGATAGGCACTAAAGCGAGCGATGCCATCAGTCGTTATTTGCCGCATCGCAATTTGTGGGTTGAGGGGCAAGATACCGCACTTTTTATTAGTGAAAAGCTAGGCACACGGCTATCAACGCGAGCGGTACAGCAGCGCCTCAAGATCGCCGCCAAACGCGCTGGTATCGCCCAAAACCTCTATCCCCATCTACTGCGTCACTGCTTTGCCTCGCACATGCTCTCTGGCAGTGGCGACTTGCGCGCAGTGCAAGAGATGCTTGGGCACAGTGATATTAGTACCACCCAAATCTATACGCATGTCGACTTTGCTAAGCTGACCCAAGTCTATGATCGTGCTCATCCTCGTGCCACTCATGCTCAAAGTGATAGTGAGTGATATTAAATCTAAACTCGTCCCTTATCGCTACCCTTAAGCCAGGCGATGACACTGAAAAATAGGCATTTTTTCGCGGCCTTGCTGCTGGGCTGACTTATCCAAGCTGGCAAACACTAACGCATAGTCTTTGTTATCCTCCGCTTTAATCTCACTACTCTCATAACTATCCAAAACCCTCCCATCGAAGGCGGTAATGGCACTATGTCCCCAAGTTTGCCGCGATTTGCCTTCCTTATAATGATGCTCACCGCCTTGCGCCGCACCTATGACTAAACATTGACTATCTAGCGCCCGTGCTCGCAGTAATAGCGACCAATGCGCTTGTCCGGTCATATAAGTAAAGGCTGAAGGGACGCTCAATAGCTCAGCACCGGCTTGACGCAAGCGCTGAGCAAGCGCGGGGAAGCGCAAATCAAAACAAACCATCATCCCTAATTGATAAACCTCGCCTTCTGCCACAATAGGAGTGACTAGCGTCTGTGTGCCTGGCTCAAAAGTTGCTGCTTCATTATAGCTACCTTGCGCGTCGCTTACGGTAGCGGTAAACAGATGAATCTTGTCATAACGAGCAAGCTGTGTACCATCGGGCGCAAACAGTTGGCTGACTTGACGCAAGCGACCGTCTGGTACAATTACGCCGTCAGGACGAAACGGACAAGGTAGCGAGCCGGCTAGTAGATAGACGTTGTGCTCGCGAGCATAGTCACCTAATGTGGCTGACAGCGACTCAAAGCGCTCAGCGGTAGGGAACTGCCGACCCATACTACAACAGTTTTCGGGTAAGACGACTAGCTGTGCGCCTTGATTGCTAGCGTCACTAATGGCCGCTTTAATAGTATTAAGATTAGCCTCGACATCTTGCTGACTGTTCATTTGTAGCGCCGCGACTTTTAAAGATTTATTCATATCATTTCTCATTTGTTTAAGATTGCGATTATTTTTGCCAAGATAGATAGCTTATAAAGGTTAGATATAAATTATCATAGCAAGATTACTATAAAAAATGCTATCGTCATGGCCCTATAGGACGTTAAGTCACTGTTAGCAGTTATTATTAGATAAACTATTAACCAAAGCCATCTCAATATTGGAGTGCAATAAACCGTTTATGAGTATGTCATTCGGGTTAGCAGCCACGCTAAGCACCTCACAAAAGCTTACGCCGCAAATGCAGCAAGCTATTAAATTGTTGCAGCTCTCTAGTCTCGAATTAGCGCAGGAAGTACAAGCTAAGCTTGATAGTAACCCGTTACTTGAGCGTATCGAAGAAGACGAGAGTTATGATGAGGATAACGACTATGAGGATAGCCAAGAGAGCCTCGATGAACCCTTAACGCTTGAAATGTGGAATAGTGATGCAGTAGTGGATAGCATTAACGACAAAGAAAATAGCATTGATGAGTTTGATAATTATGACAACTCTGACGCTTATGATAATTACGATAATACAGACAGTTTTGATAAATTGCAGCAAGCCACTATCGATGATAGCGCTATGGATATCGATAGCGAAATCTTAGCTAGTAATAGCACTGATAGCGATTATAATAATCAAGAGACTTTTGAGATAAGTAGCTTTAATAGCGCAAGCGCTAGCCAATCCGCTACTAGCCACTTTGATTTTGATGATCTTGATAGTTATCAAGGCGCAACCAACGCTAGCATTCAAGATTATGTGCGTTGGCAGCTCAATTTTAAGCGCTTATCTGATACCGATACCATGATCGCCGATTATCTGATTGACGCTATGGATGAGAGGGGTTTTATTCGTTTAGATATCGAGGAGTTGTTACAGAGCTTTGCGACGATGGCAAGCTTTTATCAGTGGGAGGAGCCGATAGAGCGTGATGAGATAATGGTCATGCTCAAGGTCATTCAGTCCTGTGATCCAGTAGGCGTAGGGGCGCGTAATCTAAGCGAATGCTTGGCAATACAGCTAAGCAAACTTGATCGTAATACCGAGCATTTGGCTTTTGCTGAGGCCTTATTATCGGCAAGTGAGCATTTAGTGAGTAATAATATCAAGGCGCTTATGCAAATCACTGGTCTTAAGGCTGAGCAGATTACCCCAGCGCTAAGCTTATTACGTCAGCTCAATCCTGCGCCTGGGTTGTCTTTTAAAAGTAGCCAAGCGGATTATCAGCAAGCGCCGGAGAGTTATGATATTCCGGATGTGTTAGTGACGCCCATTCGTCGCCATCCGTCAGCGGCTCTGGAAGCCGATAGGGCGATGACAGACGAGCGCTGGCAGGTAAGTCTCAATCCCGATACTTTGCCAAAGCTACGTATCAATCAAGACTATGCCAATCTTGTCAGGCGCGGCGATGATAGCTCGGACAATCAGTACCTGCGTGAGAACCTCACCGATGCCAAATTATTTATTCGAAGTATTGAGGAGCGTAATCAAAATTTACTGAAAGTGGCGACTAGTATCGTTCGGCGCCAGCAGGAGTTTTTGCGTCATGGTGCTTCAGCGATGCAGCCTTTGATTTTAAGAGATATTGCCGAAGAGGTAGGACTACACGAATCGACAGTGTCGCGTTTGACGACCAGCAAGTCCATCTTGACACCGCAAGGGCTATTTTCGCTCAAGCACTTCTTTTCATCGCATGTTAGTAGCAGCGATGGCGATGTCTCATCAACGGCTATCAGCGCTAGGATTAAGCAGCTTATAGAGAACGAAGCACCCAAAAAACCACTCTCTGATAGCCGCTTGCAGCAACATCTGCGTGAAGAAGGTATCGATATTGCTAGACGAACGGTAGCTAAATATCGTGAAGCAATGGGGATAGGATCTTCTACTCAGCGTAAACAAAAATACTAGCGACAGTTAAATAGGTTACGAGAGTGAGGTTTATAAAAATAAATTTTTTGATTATATAGAGTTTGCCGGATAACAGAAATAATAATTACATTTAATTACAATATAGCGTCTTGCTACTATTCATTATTCATGACAAATTAGAGGGGCATTAACAACAAAAACTAAGCGATTTAGTATTGTAAATAAATATAAGGACGAACATATGAACGTATCTATTAGTGGTCACCATATCAGTGTTACCGATGCCATGAATACCGCAGTGCTCGAAAAATTAGAGAAGATTGAGCGCCATTTCGATCAAATTCAAAGTATTCAAGTCATCTTGTCATTAGATAATAGTGGAGCTAGTGATGGCGGCAAAAAGAGCCATAAAGCTGAAGCTATTATGCGAGTCTCAGGTCAAGAGATGTTTGTCCAAGCTCAAGACGACGATATGTATAAAGCTATCAATGAGATGGCAGATAAACTTGAGCGCCAAGTCCGTAAGTATAAGACTCGTCAACAGGATAAGAAGACCCGTGGATCGGGACGTGATGGAAATTATGATGACAACAAAGTAGTAGATGCTGCTCCGGCGCTATAGTTATAACTGTTAAGTAATGCTATCGATAACTATAAAAGCTTTGATTGGTTTGGTGACAATAGTAGTTGATTATAAATATGATACCAAAACTTAATTATTATCGTCCCAAGCCAATCAATCAGCTGTACTTAATGATTATGGGTTATAAAAACATAAGTTATAAAAGTTTTCTAACCAAAGCTAAGATACGGCTAGAATAAATAGCGATAGTAATAGTAAAAAAAGACCTCAAACGTTAATGCCGTTGAGGTCTTTTTCGGTTGTAAGATTGGTTGATTATAAAATAAGATTTACGGAATCCAAAAACCTTTTAGCCGCCGCCTACTGCTTGCACCACTTCGATAGCCATACCTTCTACGACTCGCAGTTGCGCCAACTCACTTTTTAGAACAAGATCGCCATTCACTTCTACCGCATAACGCCCTTTACTTAACCCTAGCTCATTAAGTACCAACTGTACCGTTTGATGGGTGGTTTGCAAAGTTTTACCGTTGACAGTGATAGTGCTCATTGGCTGTGCTCCCTAATTATCTAATACCTTTAAATAAATATAACTATAATAAGCTAATGATACGATACTTATATTAAACTTACCATTATTACGCTCTACCCAAACGAAAAGCCGTAACCGCTAGCCATAGCCAACCAGTTATCATTAGTACTCCGCCGACGGGAGTAATAGCACCAAACCATCTTGGCGCTCCTAAAGTCATCGCATATAGACTACCGGCAAAGATAAGGACGCCAATTTGTAGTAACCAAGCCGTAGTTTGAGTGGCATAATTAAGCCGTACTAAAATACCTACTAATAATAAACCCAGCGCATGGACGAATAAGTATAAAGTTGCCGTATGCCACCATGCAAGCTGCTGCTCATTGACTAAGCTTTTGAGTCCATGAGCGCCAAAAGCGCCTAATGCCACCGCAATAGCCATATTAATGGCAGCAATACCTATCCAATTAACCATTCTCAAACTCTTGTTTTATATACCTAGTTAACGTACCAGCCCAAGTTTGCAGGATAAGTACCAAAACTATTGAATATCATCGGGCAGAATGACACTGTCGATAGTCATCGCTTCGCGGATTTTATCCATAGCATTTTTTTCAATTTGCCTTACTCGTTCTGCCGAAATCGAATAAACAGCCGCCAGTTCATGTAAAGTAGATTTTTGCTCACTTAGCCAGCGCTGCTCAACGATATCACGAGAGCGATCATCTAAAGTATCCATCGCTGCTATGAGGGCAGAAGAGTTATTCTCTTCCCAATCGGATTCTTCTACCATCTCAGCCGGATCAATACCGTCTTCCAAAAACAGCTGCGGCGCATAACGACCGTCATCATCATCGCTCGACTGGGTCTCAAAAGAGGCGTCATAAGAGGTTAGGCGTGACTCCATCTCTAGCACTTGCTTGCGCGTGACATTAAGATCATTAGCAATTGCATCGGCTTCTTCAAGCGTCAGCTGATTATTAGTCTTTTTTAGGCTACGCAGATTAAAAAATAGCTTACGGTGCGCTTTGGTTGTCGCAACTTTGACAATACGCCAGTTACGAATGACAAATTCATGTATCTCAGCCTTGATCCAATGCACGGCAAAGGATACCAAGCGCACGCCTTTATTAGGATCGAAACGCTTGACCGCTTTCATCAGACCTAAGTTGCCTTCTTGGATAAGATCCGCTTGCGGTAACCCATAACCTGAATAGCTACGCGCAATATGTATCACAAAGCGTAGATGCGACATCACCAGTAGCCGCGCCGCCTCGACATCACCTTCGTCATAATAACGATGCGCAAGCTCTTGCTCTTGCGTCGGAGTCAAGATAGGAATTTGATGCACAGTATTAATATAAGCGCCCAAATTTACCCCTGGAGCTGAGAGGTGAGTCGGCATAGCAGGCACTAAATCTCGAGTGCTAGTTTTTTCTAAGGCGCTAGCATCATACGGAGGGCGCTTAGCCGCCGCCTCTAACGCCGCTTTACGTGCCGCGTTTTGCTCAGTGGTCACCTTGTCATTACTGCGAGGCTGCTTCTTTGATGAAGCGTTCGTTGCCGCAGAGTCATTAGAAGTAGTAGTCATATCTTTGACCTTAATCAAGTAAATAGGCAAATAAATAAACAAGTATGCAAAATAAAATTATTATAGTAATTGTAAAGGATAGCAGCGCTTAGTTGCTATCGGTTTTGGTAATGATGAAGTGAAATATTGTATCGGCTGCCTGTGCCGTATGGTTAGTAATAAGGGCGTTATCAGTGACTGTATTGACTAAAATAGCCAATGAATCGGCATTACTAGCTTGGGATTGAGCACAAAAAGCCGTGATATCTGCTTGCGAATTAGGATCAGTAGCGATGACATATAACGACTCACCTACCGCTACTTCGCGCAAAGCCACTTTGGTCTTCAGTAGTGGCATGGGGCAAGCCAAACCGCGACCATCGACTAGAGCTTTTATAG
Organism: Psychrobacter sp.; assembly: GCA_029267175.1. Taxonomy (GTDB): domain Bacteria; phylum Pseudomonadota; class Gammaproteobacteria; order Pseudomonadales; family Moraxellaceae; genus Psychrobacter. The sequence continues at coordinate 6,484 of JARIDJ010000047.1, forward strand.
TAATAGCAGCCTCAGCTTGAGTCTCATCGGCCTCAGTTACATAGCTCTTAGGCAATAGCGCTAATAAGTCCGCGATAAGCTGTTGCTGCTGAGCAGACAAAGCCGCTGACAGTGCTATAGGGTATGGAGGAGGGGCAGAAGGCGCAGCGGACATAGAGCAAACCCTTAATCATAAATGCTTATTATAACAAACTGCTCTCGTAGAAGAGCAGTTGAATATCATCATCACTGTGTTTGATGTTTTAGCATGGCGCCATTTAGCATCACACCACAATGTTACTTAACCGTGACGCTTGCCTAGATATTGGTAGTTAGTAACGGCTAATAATTGACCTTACACCGCCAAGATTATATAGTCAAAACGGCTTTAATATAAATGACCTAAGCGCTTGAGCTTGCTGTCTTTAATAGCTGGCATAAATTTTTATAGTCAGCACAAAACCGGTGTAAGGGTCAAAATAGGATACCCATTTGAATCGTTTCAATCACTCATCAATCCGTAGCTTACTGGCTCTGTCATTACTAGCCAGTAGTTTTAGCCATAGCGCCACTGTTATGCAGAGCGCCACTATGTCTACGGCAAAAATTCCAACCTCTAATTCATGGCAAGCGCCAGCAAATGAGCTTGAATTGCCAAGCTTACAAGGGCAAGCGCTAAGTTTTTCTGATCAATATCACAATAAGCTTATTGGGCACTGGTCGCTACAAAATATCAATGGCCGTACCAAAATGGAGCATGATCCTTGGGTGCAAGAGGTAATAAAAGCAATGACTTGGCGACTCAATGCGCAAGCACGCCAGCAAGCGCCGTTAGCGGTAGTAATCATCGATAATCCTAATATCAATGCTTTTGCTGCGCCAGGCGGGGTCATCGGTATCAATACCGGCACCATATTGGCAGCTAGTAGTATGGACGAGCTAGCTAGTGTAGTGGCGCATGAGGTGGCGCATATCAGTCAGCGCCACTATGAGAGCGGTGTCGATGAGCGCAAAAAAGCGCTACTCATGCAAATAGGCGGTATGCTCGCTGCTATTGCCGCCTCAGCTATCGATGGCGATGCTGGAGCGGCGGTAATGATGGGTTCGCAGACTGCCACGATGAATAGTAGCATGGCTTTTAGTCGTAGCAATGAGCGTGAGGCAGATCGGGTAGGGATGCAAATCATGAATCAGGCGGGCTACAATCCGCGAGCGATGCCAAGTTTTTTTGCGACGATGAATCAAAAGAGCCAACTCAATCAAGTCGAAAACCGCTACTTGCCTAGCTTTGTACGCTCGCATCCGTTGAGCAATGAGCGCTTGAGCGAATCGCAAACTCGCGCGCAGCGTTACGCGCCTTTATCCTTAGCTGAGCAGCAGCGTCATCAGGCTTTATTCGACTTATTGTATTGGCGCGTACAAGTGACTGGCAAGCATAGCTCAGAGACTGCGCTAACCACCGCCGCTAAAAGCAGTAATGGTGCTAAGCTTGCTTTGATGTATTGGTATGGCGAGCAGCAGCGCTTCGCTGACGCTGATAAGTTGATGACTGAGCTCTCAGCACTGCCAGCAAGTCAGCTACAAATGCTTGAGCCATTATTATCGATTACTTATGGCCAAGTGCTAAGCGAACAAAACAATTGGCAACAAGCGGTGGAGGTGCTCAGCGCGCAGCAGCGTCTTTATCCTGAGCGCCGCGATCTGCGTTTGTATTTAGCTGAAGCGCTGACTAATAATAATCAGCCGCTGCAAGCGCAAGCCTTACTAAAACCGCTAACACTACAGCAGCCTAGTGATCGCTACGCTTGGCAAAGTCTACAACTCGCTAATGAAAAGCTAGCTAAAAACGCACCTTCAGCGTCGATTGCTGCTATTGCCACCATTAATGCGCTACGCTACCGCAGCCACGATCAGCTTTGGAATGGGCGTTATGACTCTGCTTTGACTTCATTGACACAAGCGCAGCAGCTTGCCAAACAATTACAAACCGCTAACGCCAGTAGTGGCCAAGCGTTATTAGCGAATATTAATCAAGAAATTATCGATGTAAAAACCGCCAAAGACTTTGAGCCCTAGGCGGTTATCGATTGGTTATTCTAAGCCTAAAAAACTAACCTTGTAGCGCTTCTTTAACTAGTTTTGAGATAATAGCAGGGTCAGCGCGACCAGCGGTTTTGGTCTTAAGCGCGCCCATCACACTACCCATGTCACGCATGGAAGTTGCGCCTTGTGCATCGATTTCGGCATTGACTAGGGCGGCAAGCTCGCTATCGTCCATTTGCTTGGGCATAAATTCATTAATAATATCAATCTCGAACTGCTCTTTAGCGGCTAAGTCATCACGGCCGTTCGCAGTAAAAATAGCTAACGATTCTTGACGCTGTTTGAGCTGCTTTTGCAGTATCTCTAACACGCCAGCGTCGTCTAGCTCCACTCTACGATCGATCTCGATTTGCTTGACGACAGCTTGTACATTACGCATGACTTTGACGCGCTCAAGCTCGCGCGCTTTCATAGCGGTGACGATGGTATCGGCTAATTGCTGTTTTAGTGCACTCATGATGGCGACTATTCCTTATTTATGGTTATTATAAAAGTTATAACAGCTAGCTATTAGTAACTTGCTATTAATAAATAATAAAAATTGTAGCATAAAAAACGCCACTGATATCAATCGATAACAGTGGCGCTGATGTACTACTAATATGTAGCTATTTAATCTATTAAGACTAAATAGCTAGCGATTAGTACATACGCGTGGTACGGATAGTATCACGTTGTAATTTTTTCTTGTAACGCTTTACGGCAGCGGCTTTTTTGCGCTTACGCTCTTGCGTTGGTTTTTCATAAAATTCACGCTTACGCACATCTGACAATACGCCAGCCTTTTCGCAAGCACGCTTAAAACGGCGGATAGCGATATCAACGGGTTCGTTTTCTTTAACCTTAACTGCAGGCATGAAGACTCCTTAATAGGGATGAGATATAAAGGCATTAGTTTGGCTGTGTATTAGTATTTAGCGGTAATATCTCAAAAAAACCGCATCAGCTCAAACTAGGATAATCTTGCACAAAAGTACAAGGGCGGTAATTTTACCCAAAATTGTTAGTAAAGTCAATGCTTTTAGATAGGTAGTGGCTGATAATCACGATAAATTCATACCAATCGAGTCAAAGAAAGGCGAATAAAAACACCTTATGACGATAACGGTTTTACCTAGTTTTATGCTATGATAATTCCAATAATTTATTAGGTTCTATACGCTTTTGTATCAACTTTATTGAGGATGTTGGGATGAGAAAAACGGCATTGAATACAGCATTGTGGACAACGCTCATGATTAGCTTAGGATTTAGTCTTAGCGCTTGTAGTAATAGTGAAGAGGTCAAAGCACCAGAGCGTGTAGAAGCGGCGGCTGAGATTGCCCGTGCTAATGCTCCTGAAGCAGAAGACATGCAATTTGCAGAAACTGAGCCTATGGTAGTAGCTACGACTGAGACGCCAGAAGCTGAAGCTACCGATACTGATATGGCAGTGGCCGAAGCGCCTGCGGCAACCGAAGATCTTGCGGTCAATGTTGGTGCTGAGCTTTATAATAAGCAGTGCATGGCTTGTCATGCTAATGGGCTACTCAATGCGCCAAAATATGGCGATGCTGCTGCTTGGGCGCCGCGTATCGAGAAAGGCGTAGATACTTTGACTAGCCACTCAGCAAATGGTTTTAATCAGATGCCAGCGCAAGCTTATAATGGGGTGACTGAAGATCAGATTCGTCAAGCCGTTGAGTACATGATTGCAGCGGCTAGCTAAAGGCAGTATTGCCCGTTTTGCTATTATAGTGACTAACTATTAGAAGCTGCTAGCTATTAAAACCAATCGTTTGCAAAAGGAATGACTATGTCTAATGAGCCGTATCGATATAAAAAATCTATCGCCAAAACAGCGCTATCTGTATTGAGCTTAAGCGTATTGTTGTCGCTGAGTGCCTGTAGTGGCGATAAAGAGACAGCTACTGTAGAGCCTGTAGTCGAAGACGCTGTAGGGCAAGAGCCAGTTGATACGGCTCAAGTGGTTGAAGCAGAACCAGCAGCTACTACAGAGGCGGCCGAGGTGGTCGCCGCTGAGCCCTCTGCTAGTGTGGAGACTGCCGCTGTAGAAGTCGATGCTGAACCTGAGGTTTTAGCGGCGGATGCGGGCGCGCAGCTTTATGAAGCTCAGTGCAAGGTTTGTCATGCTAATGGTTTGCTCAATGCGCCAAAGTACGGCGACAAAGCGGCGTGGAGCGGTCCACTTGCCAAAGATAAAGAGACTTTATACAGTCACTCGGCTCAAGGCTTCAATAAAATGCCAGCCCAAGCGGTAAACGGTGTTAGTGAAGCGCAGGTCAAAGCGGCGGTTGATTATATGCTAGCGGCAGTCAGCTGATAGTCAATCTTAGCTCTTGAAATTTGTTAAACTGACCGTCATTGTTTGCAGACAATGACGGTTTTTTGTCATTAATACCCTAAGTATTCCAACCCTTATAGTCGCCGCTTAAAGTCATCGGCACACAGCGACTATTTGAGAGATAAAGGCAACGGCATGAAAGTATTAGGCTTAGAGACTTCCTGTGATGAGACTGGCCTCGCTATTTTTGATAGTGAGCAGATTGATAGCGCCAATAAAGGGCTGGTCGGGCAGGTTTTGTATTCACAAATTGAGCTACATGCGGTCTATGGCGGCGTGGTACCTGAGCTGGCGAGCCGCGATCATATTCGCAAATTAGTGCCGCTGCTCGATGAGCTATTAACGCAGTGCGATATGAGTAAAGATGATATTGATGCTATCGCTTATACCAAAGGCCCAGGTTTAATTGGTGCACTGATGACGGGCGCCCTATTCGGTCGTAGCTTGGCTTTTGGTTTAGGTATTCCGGCTATCGGTGTGCATCATATGGAAGGACATTTGCTTGCACCGCTGATGGGCGCTAATCCGCCGCCGTTTCCGTTTGTCTCCTTGCTAGTGTCGGGTGGTCATACTCAGCTTATCGCCGCTCGCGGCATCGGCGAGTATGAGATATTAGGTGAGTCCATCGATGATGCTGCTGGGGAGTGCTTCGATAAAGCCGCCAAAATGCTTGGTTTGCCGTATCCAGGTGGGCCAAATATTGCCAAGCTTGCTGAGACTGGCAATCCGCAAGCTTACGAGTTGCCGCGCCCGATGCTACATCGCGGTCTTGATTTTTCGTTTAGTGGTATGAAAACGGCGGTGCATAATCTTATAAAGGACACGGCAGGTTCAGATAGTGATGCACAAGTACGCGCCGATATTGCCGCGAGCTTCCAACATGCCATGGTCGATACTTTAGTAAAAAAATGCGTAAAAGCGCTTAAGCAAGCGGATATGAATCGGCTGGTTATTGCTGGCGGCGTCAGCGCCAATACGCATTTGCGCGAAACTTTAGCGACGGAACTGGCCAAAATCAATGCCACCGTACATTATGCGCCTCCTGCGTTATGTACGGATAATGGCGCGATGATTGCTTATGCAGGCTTTGAGCGCTTGAATGCGGGTCAAACCGATGATTTGGCAGTGAGCTGTGTGCCGCGTTGGCCTTTGACCGAATTACCTGCGGTGTAAAGTCTAAAACCATACAAATTAAGGATAATCTATGCAGTGGCTTGCCATTGGTTTGGGAGCAGCACTTGGTGCGTGTTTGCGTGGCTATTTAGCGCGCTTTAACCCACTGCATCAT